>NZ_JABXHF010000017.1:0-58436 GCF_013393565.1 Virgibacillus sp. | reverse complement strand
ACGGAAATAGATGTTGATTATCCAATAGAGCCAATTGAATATAATGATAAACAGTCAGTAAGTTTGAGTACCAAGGCATTTATATCTGGAGAGGTGCAAGTTGAAAAACAATTAGAAACTGTATCCAGCATTTTCTTGCCGTTAACAGGAAACCAAGGCGTTTATGGTGTCATTCAATTATTTGGGAAAGGTGGGCATAATTTTTCAAACCAAGATATTTTATTTGTGACTAATGTAGCGAAAACGGCAGGGAAGGCAATTGAAAATGCTAGTCTAATGGAGCATAACAAACGACTCATTTCAGAATTAAAATTAATTAATGACGTCACGCATCACCTTAATTCCAACTTAGATTTGAAGGATATTGCGGAGTACATACGAGACACCATTCTAGAAATATGTGAAGCGCAGGAAATTGGCTTTATTTTTTATACAGAAACTGGAGAGATGACAATTTTACAAGCAAGCACAGATTATTTTCATGGTTCTGATAGCTTTACTACGTTTTTAATGGAGCAAGAGATGCGAGCAACCTTTCATGGAAATTACAATGCCTTTCCTGATTTGCCATATCGCTCTTTAATATGTATTCCTTTGCAGCAAGGAGTAAAAGTTTATGGCATGGTAGTACTTATGCATTCTTCTTCTTATTTCTTTTCCTTTGAGATGTTTAAATTTATGCAATCACTTATTCAGCATTGTTCTTTAGCGTTCTTTAACACTATTTTAAAAGAAGAACTTCAAAAAGCAGTGATTACAGATGATTTAACGAAACTTTATTCGAGGAATTACTTAGAAGGAAAAATTAGTCAACAGCGACAAATAACACGAAATGGTTCTTTAATTCTTTTTGATATTGATGATTTTAAGAAAGTAAACGATACATATGGACACCATATTGGTGATAATGTGTTAAAACAAGTAGCGAAAATTATTCGGCAATTTTCGAATCATCACGCAATCCCAGCGAGATGGGGTGGGGAAGAGTTAGCGATTTACACACCGGATAAGGAAATTAACGAAGTGGTAGTATTGGCAGAAGAAATTTGCAACTATGTGGAAAATAATACGGATCCGCCGGTAACGCTATCTTGTGGTGTGTCTACTTGGAAAAACAACTGCAATGATTCTATTAGTGAGTTATTTGTTCGTGCAGATCGTGCACTTTACAAGGCAAAGCATAGAGGTAAAAATAGTGTTGTAAGAGGGTAGGTGTAATAAAAGAAGTACTTAACTTGAAAAAAATGGTGCAAGCCCCACCCTATGACAGTGTAAAAAACTACAGCTTCCGCTATAGAGCGTTGGCGGTAAGCCAAGATTTTTCTAATAAGTCGTTTCAGACATTTTTAAATAGTACTGCAACGTTTGAACGAATTTCTCCAAATAAATTCGATCTGTTTCATCAAATCGATCATGTATAGGGCTATCAATATCTAGCACGCCAAATATTTTATCATCTAGTATAATAGGTACGACTATTTCCGAATTAGTGTCCCCGTCGCAAGCAATATGACCAGGGAATTGGTGGACATCTGCAAGAAGTTGCGTCTTTTTTTTCGCAATAGCTGTACCACAAACGCCTTTTCCATAACCAATTCGAATACAAGCTGGTAAACCTTGAAAAGGTCCTAGTACTAATTCATTTTCTTCTTCTTTCCAAATATAAAATCCAACCCAGTTTGTGTTATCTAGAAATTGGTTTAAAAGCGCAGATGTATTAGAAAGAATGGCTATTTCATCTTGTTCACCATCGCTTAACGCTTGAAGCTGTCGAATTAACAAATCATAATCTCTCTGTTTATCTCCCGAATAATAAATAGTTTGAAACATAAAAAACGTCCCCTTTATTAAAGTTGATTTCGACAAAGGTGTTATTTTTGTCGAGTAAAAAATGCAGGATAAGTGATTCCGTTTGTCGTAAAGTTGATATAAGGAGTTGAATAAGATGAAAATGAATCCCTCGAAACAAAAGGTTATTGAAGCGGCTACTGAACTCTTTTTTCAAAAAGGGTTTCATGGTACATCTGTACGTGATATTGCAGATAAAGCAAGAGTCAATGTATCCTTAATCAGCTATTATTTCAAAGGAAAACAAGGTTTACTTGAATTCGCTGTTACAGACTATTATGAAAAATACCTTGAAACAGTAGAAGCTACCATTGAACAGAATCAACATCTAAACAAATTGCATCAATTAAAAGAATTAATTTTTTTTATTATACAGTATAAACAAACAAAGCATCAATTCTCTTGTTTTATCCACAGAGAGTTGTCATTAGATTCCGTTTTTGTAAGAGAAATTTCTGTTACATACTTAGCGAAGGAAAATCATCTATTGACTCAAGCGTTTTACGGAGTGCTAGATGAGCAACGGACATCAATTAATGATCGAACCTATTTGTTTATGCAATTGAAAGGTATGTTAGTAACACCATATATGATGCCGAATGAATGGAAACATCAAATAATTGGAGAATACTCGCACCAAATCTTTGTTCGGAATTATGTGAAAACAATTCATGACTGGCTTGATTGTTTAGTTATGAAGCAAAAAAATTATGTATAAAGGATAAGTTTGATAGCCAAATAAAGTTATCTCGTATAAGGTTTACTGATTGTATAATGAGAGAAATACTTGCTAGGGGTTATTTTTGTTTATCAAACGTAATATTTTTAACGATTATGCAATTAATTTGTATTTTTTTAGCAAAAGGTACGTGGAACATGGTATTATAATAGGTAGATTTATTATGATTCGCTGAATATAATGTTAAAAAACCATTCTCTAATTTTGTTATTATAAATATACCTATACGAACTACAGTCGAAAGTTGTGTGTATTTCCAACTTCCCTGGTTTAAGAGAATGTTTGTTATATATAAGAGTTACGTGATACCTGGACACCGCGTGAGTAGCGGTTTCAATTAAATACAGAAGGCGCACCGTTTTGATTATCGAAGCGTTGTAATTGAAAAATTAGGAATAGGTTCTTAGGAGATTTAGTTGGGAGGCATTTTATGGCATACATCATTGGCATTATACTTGTAGTTATCGCACTTGTTATTACAGGACTAATTTTACGTAAAAGGGTATATGATGTTGTCGATCGCAATGAAGCTTGGAAAATGGATATCATGGGTCGAAACATCAATGCCGAGCTCTCCCGTATAAAAATACTTAACTTATCTGGAGAAACGCAAGATAAGTTTGAGGCGTGGAAAGAGCGTTGGGAACATATTGTTACAAAGGAATTAACAGATATTGAGGAGCATTTGTTTGATGCGGAGGAAGCGGCAGACCGTTATCGCTTTTCAAAAGCAAAAAAAACTTTAGTAGAAGTGGAAAAAATACTTCAAAAAGTAGAAATGGAAATTGAACAAATTATTAAAGAAGTGGATGAGTTACTCAATTCTGAGGCAGAGAGTCGAAAAGAAATGGAATATGTTGAACCAGCGCTAAAAGATT
Source organism: Virgibacillus sp. (assembly GCF_013393565.1). Lineage (NCBI taxonomy): Bacteria > Bacillati > Bacillota > Bacilli > Caryophanales > Bacillaceae > Virgibacillus > Virgibacillus sp. The sequence goes on along the minus strand of NZ_JABXHF010000017.1, from coordinate 54,971 downwards.
TGCGGAAGAAACTATCGCAAAATCGTTATCAATATGGGAAAGCAGAGAGTTATTTTGAAACAAAATTAGATGAACTGTTTAAAGAGCTTGCTTCTTACTATGAACTAATAGAAGAAGGGAATTACATAGAGGCAAAACAATTGGTTGATAATCTAAACATATCTCTTGATCATTTGCAAATACAGCTTGAGGAATTTCCACATGTATATAAAATGTGTAAACAAGAGCTTCCTTCTCAATTAGATGATCTACTTTCGGGAATTAAGGAAATGAAAAGTGAAGGGTACCGCGTTGAGCACCTTGCGTTTGAAAAAGAAATTCGCAACTATCAGCAAAAGCTTACACAGATCGTGGATAAACTGGATAAAGGTGACATGGCTAATGGCGAGACATTAATTGAAGAGATCGAAACACGTTCCAAAGAAATGTATCAATTATTGGAAAAAGAGGCAATTGCTAAAAATTATGTGGAAACAAAATTACCCACTTATCAACAAACGATGCAAGAAGTTACAGCTACTTTTAATGACACAAAGCAAGAGGTAGAGCAGCTACAAAAGGCTTATTATTTTGAAGATAGTGATATGGAAAAATATATATCTTTGGAAAAATTAATTTCGAAATTAAATTCACAAATGGAAACAGTCGTCTCCGATATGGAAGAAGAAAAATCGCCGCATACAAAGCTTCGTAAAGAAATAGAAGAAGCACTTGAAGAAATTGAGACATTAAAAGAAAGCCATAAAGCATTCAAAAAACGAATTCAAAATCTACGCAAAGATGAGCTAAAGGCTAAGGAAATGTTGACAGAAATGCGGAATGAGTTGTATTCTGTACAACGAAAGCTTAAAAAGAGTAATGTTCCTGGAGTTCCTACATTTATTTGGAATCTTATGGAAACAGCTAATGATAAAAATCAACGTGTTGTAAAAGCATTAGAAAATCAGCCTTTAGAGATGGCAGAAGTGCAACAAGCATTAAATGATGCGAAAAACGCTGTGACCTATTGTGTAGAACAAACAGAATTGATGTTAGAACAAGCCTATTTGACTGAGCAGGTCATTCAATATGCGAACCGATACCGGAGCCAATACCCGCTGTTAGCGGAAAAATTGGCGGAGTCGGAGCGTTTATTTAGGAATTATGAATATGAATTAGCACTTGAGAATGCGGCTAAAGCAATTGAAGAGGTAGAGCCGGGAGCCCTAAAGCGCATTGAGGCTTACCAATCTGCTGTTGAGGAATAAGTATATACAAGGTCGTATGGAAAAAGGATATGCATTCGATGGTATCCTTTTTTTACTTTAAAATAGGTAATTAGAAGAACTTGAGTTATCGCCAAAAGCTGTAGTTTTTCTTACTATAAACCTTTGTTTTTATATTTATCCATAGATAACATGGCTTGTCGCCATAAAAATTTAGCGACAAGCCAAGTTTTTTGTAACACGTTTTAACTTGGGTATGAAACATAAAAAAAGAGAGGTATGGCAATATAGAAAATGATTTATTTAGATAATAGTGCAACTACTAAACCAGAAGCATCTGTGTTAAAAAGCTATGAAAAAGTGTCCATGAATTTTTTTGCGAATCCTTCCTCTATCCATTCACTAGGGGGAGAATCGGAGAAGTTGTTGCATCAAGCAAAAGGCGAGGCAGCTAAGTTATTAGAAGTTGCTCCTTCCGAAATTGTATTTACTTCTGGTGGAACGGAAGGGAATAATCTTGCAATTAAAGGAATTGCTTTTGAACATCAGCATAGAGGAAAGCATATAATTACAACTGCTATTGAGCATGCATCTGTATACGAGGCGTGCAAAGGCCTAGAAACATTAGGTTTTGATGTCACCTATTTACCTGTTAATCAAGAGGGTGTTATTAATTTAAATGATTTACAGGCGGCCATTCAAGATGACACAATTTTAATAAGTATCATGCACGTAAATAGCGAGCTTGGATCGATACAACCTATTGAGGGAATTGCAAAAATTGCCGAACATTATCCAAAATTATTCTTCCATGTTGACTATGTGCAGGGGTTAGGCAAAGTGCCTTTGACTCTCACAGATAGTGGAATAGATCTGTGTACAATGTCAGGCCATAAAATCCATGGTTTAAAAGGAACTGGTATTTTATATGTGAAAGATCGAACCACACTCTATCCATTATTTCATGGAGGGTCTCAGGAACAAGGAATACGTTCTGGAACAGAAAACCTGCCAGGAGCAGTTTCATTCATAAAAGCATTACGATTGATTTTGGAAAAAGAAAAAAATCAAAGAGACGACCTAATACAAATGCAACAATACATTCGTAAGGAGCTAGAGGAACTGCCGGATGTTTTTATTAATACACCGTTACATGCAGCACCACACATTATCAATTTTTCTGTTCCTGATATAAAGCCAGAGGTTCTCATTCACACACTAGCCAATCATGGTATTTATATTTCAACAAAGTCCGCTTGTTCTTCTAAGCAATCCGAGGAAAGTAGGATTCTTATAGGTTGCGGTTTACCTAAGTCAAGGGCAACATCTGCACTTCGTATTAGCCTTTCCTATATGAATACAATGGAAGAGTTACAAAGATTTATTAATATATTAAGCAAGAGTATACAGCAATTAAAAAATGTACTGGGGTAGATATATTATGCAATACGATCATATATTAATTCGTTACGGAGAAATGGCTTTAAAAGGAAAAAATATGAAAGCATTTGTTCTTCGTTTACAAGAGAATATTCAAAGTAAGTTGCAGGATTATAAAAATGTAAAGGTAAAACGCACGCAAGGAAGAATGTTTATTTTATTAAATGGTCATGATCCAGAACCGATCATAGCGAAGTGTAAATATATTTTTGGTATTCAGAGTTTAAGCTTGGCCATTAAAGAAGAAAATGAACCTGAAAATATTAAAGTAGCAGCGTTATATGCACTAAAGAAAAATACTGCTGCTAAGACATTTAAAGTGACAGTAAAGCGCATAAACAAAGCCTTTCCAGTCCGATCGCAAGAATTTAACCATGTAGTAGGACGATATTTGTTATTGAATACAAATGGTATTACAGTAGATGTTCATCACCCAGATATAGAAATTAAAATTGAAATTCGCCATGAAGCAACGTATATTACGTCCAGTGTTGTCCAAGGAGCTGGTGGGTTACCAGTTGGCACTTCGGGTAAATCGTTATTGCTATTATCCGGCGGAATTGATAGTCCTGTAGCTGGTTATCTAGCAATGAAACGAGGTGTTCAATTGGAGGCTATACACTTCCATTCCCCGCCATTTACGAGCGAGCGAGCAAAGCAAAAAGTGCTTGATTTGGCTAAACAATTGACACATTTTGGGAAATCTATTCAAGTTCATCTGGTGCCATTTACGAAGTTACAACAGGAAATATTTCGGCAAGTGCCCGATGGTTATGCAATGACGATTATGCGTCGAGTAATGATGCAAATTAGTGAAAAAATTTGTCAAGATCATTCCATTTTATCCTTAACTACAGGAGAAAATTTAGGTCAAGTTGCTAGTCAAACGATGGAAAGCATGCATGTTATTAATGAAGTTACAAACTTGCCTATACTGAGGCCATTGGTTGCAATGGATAAAACAGAAATTATTGACATAGCTAAAAGAATTGGCACATATGAGACCTCCATTCTCCCTTATGAAGATTGCTGTACGGTCTTTGTGCCAAAATCTCCAAAAACCAAACCAAAAAGAGATAAAGCTAACCATTTTGAAGCAAAAGCAGATTTCACGAAGTTAATGGATGACGCTATAATGGAAGTGGAGACAATTAAAATTACTTCTAACGAAAATGCTTACGTTGATTTATTTTAAGACAAAATGAATGGCTTGACATAATTGACGTTTTGTCGGTGATGTTTTTGTTTCTGGCCACTTATTCTAAGAATTTTTAGTGGAATATACGCTGTTTAGTTAGACGTGGCATCTTCTTGTGAAAGGTCTTATGGTACTTTGTTGTGTTTGGGTTATTTTAATGTAACATCTATTCAATTATTTACAGTAACTACCAAACAAAATTATGAATGGATTTTCTTCTTGGTACACATTCTATAAGTACCAAGGAGGTGATTTAATATGGCAACTAACAATTCAAATCAATTAGTAGTCCCTGGTGTACAACAAGCTCTAGATCAAATGAAGTATGAAATTGCTCAAGAATTTGGTGTTCAATTAGGACCGGATTCAACTTCTCGCTCTAACGGATCTGTTGGTGGGGAAATTACGAAACGTCTAGTACAAATGGCAGAGCAACAATTTGGTGGTCAACAAACTTACTAAAATAATATGTATGGTAGAAGAGGACTATCCGTTAAAGGGTAGTCCTTTTATTTGCTTTAAAAACTAAATTTCGCAATGCGTAGAAGAAGCAGGGTATAAACTAACTTACAGAAAGGTTCGTTTGACACGATCCCAGAAAGAGTTATTCTTTAATTTTACAGTTTTTACAACTTTGTCGCTTAAAGTAACAGTGATATCCTGAATGTTTTTAATGGAATATGCTTCATTATCAAGGCCAATAATTGGGTAATCATTTCCATCTTGACGCACAGACAAACGTAAAGTTCTGTCTTTGTTAAGTATAAAAGAAGAACCAAGTGTACGATAACGGTTATTGTTAATGGATGCCAGTTCTGTTACTTGGAAACAAGGAATGCGAGGGTCTATAACAGCACCATTTGTAGATTTATTATATCCTGTACTCCCAGTAGGAGTAGCAACAATTAAACCATCTCCGCGAAATGTTTCAAAATGTTGCTCATCAATGAATACATCCATCACAATGGACTTAATAATGGTAGAGCGAACACTTAGTTCGTTAAGGCAAAAGAAGCTAGTTTCATCGTTAATATTTGCTTTAATAATAGGAAAACGTCGTATTTCAAGTTCTTCATGCTGCATAGTATGCATCATTTTATCAAAATTGTCCAAATGAAAATCACAATATAAACTGGATTCTCCTGAGCGATTAATTCCAATATAAATGCAATCTTGGCGGTATTGTGTTTTTCTAGCTGCCTGCAGAAAAGCACCATCGCCACCGATACTCACAATTATATTTGCGTGTTTAGCATCTTCTACAACTTTAAAACCGTTTTCAATTGCGGCATGATGAAGAGTTGCTATCTTTTCTTCTATACCGGTTGGATTTAAGTAGTAAAAAAACAAGTTATTTCGTTCCATCCTATTATACCCTCCGTCTATGTAAGCTTCTATGTCGTTTTAATATGAAAGATTGTTTCACTTCATTCTACCATGTTTATCAAAAGTTTTAAAAATAAATACCGTTTGTAGTTAATTTTGGATAAAAATAGAATTGCAGTAGAATAATACCTTGTAATGGGGTGAAAAGCGTGTGGATTACATTTTGGGTTTTATTTATTTTGTTAATAACTATGATCATGATTTGTTCAATTAATTGGAAGATGAGTATTCGCATTGAATATTCTTCAACACAATTTATGTTACATATAAAAATAAGTTGGCTTTTTATTCAAATAGTAAATAAGACAATTCAACTTCAGCAACTGGAAACGTATGAAGAGCGTTCTTTTGATTCTTTATCTGACCAGTTACAAAAAATGTATCGTCTTCTAAAAGAGATCAATGCCATAGCCAAAGCTACTTTACAACATATAGTTATTCAGCAATGGCAATGGTATACGAAAGGAGGGACAGGAGATGCTGCTGTAACAGGCACACTTTCTGGTTTCGTTTGGGGAATTAAAGGTGTCATAACTAGCTGGATTATGGGGAAAAGTAAGCAAAGTTGCAAATCAGACTTGCAAGTGCAACCTTTATTTCAACAAAGATATTTAGAGGTGTATTTTTCTTGTATGGTATCCATTAAAATCACACAAGCTATAACTAGTTTTATACAAGTGTTACGAATAGTAGATATGCAAACAAAGCAAAGTTAAAGGAGTGTAAAGTATATGGAAGATCATCCAATACAAGGTTTAATGACAACAGCAATGGAAAACTTAAAGGATATGGTGGAGGCAAATACCATTATAGGTAATCCTGTACAATCTCCAGACGGTAGTATAATTATTCCTGTATCTAAGGTTGGGTTTGGTTTTGCAGCAGGCGGCAGCGAATTTCAATCAACAAGTAACCTTTCATCAGACAGTGAAGCGACATTGCCTTTTGGCGGTGGTAGTGGAGGTGGTGTATCCATTACACCTGTAGCCTTTTTAATCGCAAGTAATCAAGGAATTAAGATGGTGCATTTGGATGAGCAAACACATATTTATGAAAAAATGTTGCATTTTGCTCCTCAAGTTGTCGAAAAAGTACAAGAGATTATTCAATCTGCTGATAAAAAAAAGTCATCGAAGAAAGATACCGAAAAAAAAGATAAACAAGCTCCGACGCAATATGATGTTTGATTTAGGAGCAAGGATTACTTTCTTTTGGGGTGATTCTGTAAAAAGGAAAATTATTATTTTCCTATAAAATGGCAATTGGAGTGGTTTTTACACAGAATAGACGAAACAAAGTTGAATGCAAGTAAACAAAAATGAAAGCGGTTGTTATTTTGTTCACAAATTATTCCTCGTAAAATAGTGGACATGGATCATGAATCAATTCATAATAGTAGGGGAATACAATTATTTAGGAAGGAATGATTCTTATGGCAAATGTGACATTCCAACATAAACCAGTTACCCTGTTAGGTACAGAGGTGCAAGTTGGTGATCAAGCACCAAATTTCAGGGTATTGACGACTGATTTACAAGATGCAACGTTGGATGATTACAAGGGAAAAATAAAGCTAATCAGTGTTGTTCCTTCGATTGATACTGGTGTATGTGCTGATCAAACAAAGCGGTTTAATGAAGAAGCATCCGCAATAGGTAACGTTCAAGTACTAACAGTGAGTATGGATTTGCCTTTTGCACAAAAGCGTTGGGTAACCGAGCATAATATCGATAAATTAGAAATGTTATCCGACCACCGTAATGCAAATTTTGGTCATCAATACGGAGTTCTTATAAAAGAATTACGCTTACTGACGCGAGCTATTTTTATCATCGATCGTAACGACAAAGTTCAATACGTAGAATATGTGAGTGAAGTGAGCAATCATCCAGATTATGAAGCTGCTCTGGAGGCTGCGAAAAAAGCAATTTAACATCTCTCTCCATTGGGAGGGGGATTTTTACTGTCCAATCGGGTGAAAGCACAATTCATTGTATTCATTTAATCCTTTTGATACAATAGATGACGCTTTATAGCAACCGAATGGAGGCTGCAATGAATGAAGAATTCAAAATCAAATGTAGAGACACTTTATAGTTGGATAGATGAGATTACTACAACTATCCAAGAATATGTGAATGAAACTTATTTAGACAGCTTGATATATGCACAAGAATGTATTTTTCACTGCACACCTACGATAAATCATGACGAACAACTAACTCATAAGCTGGAAACATTATTACAAACCACATCCATAGCTGACTATACAGTTGAAGAGATTAGAAAGGCAAATCAGCTAGCAATATTAAAAGGAATGAAAGGCTCAATTCAAGCACAGCATATGATGACTCCTGAAACAATTGCTTTAATTATTGCTTATCTAAGCAACAAACTAATGGAAGGGCAAAAATCAATTCGTATTTTTGATCCAGCAAGCGGTACTGGAAACTTGTTGACAACTGTGTATAGCCAACTTCCTCAAGATAAAGAAGCGTATGCAAGTGAAGTCGATCCAACATTAATTCAACTAGGTGTATGGAATGCCAATCTACAAAAGCAGCAAATTGAATTTTTTCACCAAGATAGTTTGCAACCTTTTTTACTAGACCCGGTTGATTTAGTTGTAGCAGATTTACCAGTGGGCTATTATCCTGACGACATGCAGGCGTCACGCTTTGAATTACAAGCAAAAGAAGGACATTCCTATGCACATCATTTATTTATGGAGCAAAGTCTTAAATATACTGTAGATGGAGCATATCTTTTATTTGTTATTCCTGAGTTTTTGTTTGAAAGTGATCAAGCAGATCAATTAAAGAAATTTTTACATGAACATGCACATATTGTAGGACTACTAGGTTTACCTGATACAGCATTCCAAACAGATAAACAAAAAAAGAGTATTTTAATTTTACAAAAAAAAGGTCACCATACCACCACTCCTAAACAACCATTATTGGTGAAAATGCCTTCTTTTTCAAATACCAATGCAATGGGAGATATTTTAGGTCAAATAAATAATTGGTTCCAAACGTATAAAAAGAGGAGTTGAACAGCAATGAGTAACGTATTGGCTATTAATGCCGGTAGTTCATCTTTGAAATTCCAACTAATAAAAATGCCAGAAGAAACGGTTCTTGCTAAAGGGCTTGTAGAAAGAATTGGTCTTCATGAAGCTATCTTTGAAATGAAAGCACAAGAGAAAAAAGAGAAATTCGTAGGTGATATTCCTAATCATGAAGAAGCTGTAAGGAAATTATTAGAAGGTTTGAAAAAATCAGGCGTCATTACGTCACTTGATCAAATTAATGCAGTAGGTCATCGTATTGTTCATGGAGGAGAAAAATTTAGCGATTCTGTGTTAATAACTGAACATGTTATTCAAGGAATTGAAGAAATTTCTGAATTGGCTCCTTTGCACAATCCAGCACATTTAACAGGCATTCATGCATTTCGCCATATCTTGCCAGAAGTGCCTATGGTTGCTGTGTTTGATACTGCATTTCATCAAACAATGCCGCCTTCATCTTACTTATATAGTTTGCCATATAATTATTATGAAGATTATGGTATTCGTAAATATGGTTTCCATGGAACATCGCATAAATACGTTTCCCAGCGTGCAGCAGAATTGTTAGGTGCGCCACTTGAAAATTTAAGGTTAATCTCTTGTCACTTAGGAAATGGGTCTAGTATCGCTGCTATTCAAGGTGGAAAATCACTTGATACGTCAATGGGATTCACACCACTAGCTGGTTTAACAATGGGGACTCGCTCTGGAGACATTGATCCAGCACTTATACCATATATTATGGAAAAAACAGGGAAATCAGCTTCAGAAGTCGTTCATGTGCTAAATAAAGAAAGTGGTATGTTAGCTCTATCTGGTTTTTCTAGTGATTTAAGGGACATTGAGCAAAAGGCTGAAGAGGATACTAGAGCTAAGCTAGCATTAGATGTATTTGCTGAACGTATCCATAAATACTTAGGTTCTTATGCAGCTAAAATGAGTGGCGTCGATGCCATCATTTTCACAGCTGGTGTTGGAGAAAACAGTGTATTAATTCGAGAAAAAGTTTTACGCGGCTTAGAGTTTATGGGTGTATACTGGGACCCTACATTGAATAACACACGAGGAAAAGAACAATTTGTTAATTATCCTCATTCCCCTGTAAAAGTAATCATTATTCCTACAAATGAAGAAGTAATGATTGCAAGGGATACAGTTCGACTAACAGAATCAATTTAATTAAAAAGGTTTTGCGTGGTTTAGCCATGACAAAACCTTTTTAAAAACTTGTTGCTATAGTAAAAACAGTTCAGACAGCGCTTCGCTAACGGAAGCGCTGTGTACGGTTAAAGCCTTTATCGAACGACAAGAACGTCACATGTAGCGTAACGAGTAATGTTTTCGGATACGCTTCCAATTAAAAATCTTTCTACCGCGTTCATACCTGTTGCTCCACAAATAATTAAATCCGCTTCAAATTGTTTGGCAATATCTTTTGCGATTTTTACTTTCGGAGATCCATATTCCACACAACGTACTAAATCGTCCACTCCCGCTCCTTTAGCGTTATCAACATAAGTATCTAGTAGCTCTTTTGCATACTCATCTGCTCTTTCTGCTAAAGTACGATCGTATGCTTCTGCAGTAGCAAATGTTCGAGAATCAACAACATGTGCTAGAATGAGCCTTGCATCGTTATTCCTTTTGGCGATAGCGAGTGATTTCTTAAATGCTTTTTCAGATGCTTCAGATCCATCTACAGCAACAACAATATTTTTATATTCCACTTTTCATCTCCCCTTCCTATTTCCACTATATACCCATTTTACTTTTACAACAATCAATATATGGTGTTTTTGTTAAAATAATATTATAATATCGCTACATATCAAGGCAATACTATAAGTAAGTTCAAAAGCAATTTCGCTTTTGCTACAATCTCTATTCAGTGAAAGAGGGATATATTTGGCGAAAAATAATCAGCAAAATCATGGTTCTAAGAAATTGTTTACAGATGAAAAAGGTGTAGAGGCAGTTCGAAATCAGTTAAATGAAAGCTATCAAAGTGGGGTTGTGGAACAACTGCATAATAATAAGGGGATCTATACTTTTAATAATCGAAAAAATTAATTCTTCTTAATAGAGACTCTCGTCGCTACGGTTTTCCGTTAAAGACTAGTGAGTCTCTTTTCCTGTAGGCAAAGAAACGGTCGTTCATCATAATTTTTCTTCCTATCCCCTTCATTCCAATTGTTAATGATCACTTATCCCCATTTTAAACATTTTCATAAGCTGTTAGGAAATTTTTTCAAAAAAATGTATGTTTCAGTTTCTTTCTACTTCCTATTTTTTTAAATATTTGATACTGTTAGATTATAAATGAATTATATTTATGAAGGAGGTATTTACAAAATGAATATCGGAGTACCAAAAGAGATAAAAAACAATGAAAATAGGGTGGCCATGGCTCCGTCTGGTGTATTAACATTAACAAAGGCTGGTCATCAAATTTTCATGGAAACAAATGCAGGTTTAGGCTCAGGTTTTTCTGATGAGCAATACGTAAATGCTGGGGCTACCATTGTTTCAAGCCCGAAAGAAGCATGGTCACAAGAAATGGTAATGAAAGTAAAAGAGCCTTTACCAGAAGAATATAGTTATTTTTATGAAGGTCAAATTTTATTTACATATTTGCATTTAGCTGCAGAAGCAGAATTAACGAAGGAACTAGTTAATAAAAAAGTAACTGCAATTGCTTATGAGACAGTGCAATTACCAAATAATACATTGCCGCTTTTAACACCTATGAGTGAAGTAGCTGGGAAGATGGCTTCACAAATCGGCGCTCAGTTTCTAGAGAAAACAAAAGGTGGAAAAGGTATTCTGTTAAGCGGAATTCCTGGCGTCAGACGTGCCAAAATCACTATTATTGGTGGTGGAGTTGTTGGAACAAACGCGGCCAAAATAGCTGTCGGTTTAGGAGCAGATGTAACTCTAATTGATTTAAATCCAGAACGTTTACGACAGCTTGATGATATTTTTGGTTTCTCGATTAATACGATGATGTCGAATCCAATGAATATAAGTCTTGCTTTAGCTGAGTCGGATCTTGTCATAGGAGCCGTGCTAATCCCTGGAGCGAAAGCACCAAAATTAGTAACGGAAGAAATGGTACAAAATATGTCTGATGGGTCTGTCATTGTAGATGTAGCTATTGATCAAGGAGGAATATTTGAGACGAGTGATCATGTGACTACGCATGATGACCCAACTTATACGAAGCATGGTGTCTTACATTACTCGGTAGCTAATATGCCAGGAGCTGTTCCTAGAACGTCTACTATTGGGTTGACGAATGTCACTGTGCCATATGCTTTGCAATTGGCTAACTTTGGAGTCGAGACCGCTTTTCAAAATAACGAATCACTCTTAAAAGGGGTAAATACATGGAAAGGAATTGTAACTCATCAAGGTGTCGCAAATGCTCATGAAATGAACTATGTCGACCCACACACATTACTTGAGTTGTAATAATATATGAACCCAACATAAATAAGGTTTCTTGGTTTTTATCAAAGACCAAAGTCGCGGGGCGCCTGTTTTTAGTCGGCCTTCCTCTTAGCGACGAACCGATGATGCCTTAGCTTAGGATGATTTCGTGAAGTCGCCTAGTTGCTAGGCGATGGAGCTAGACGTGACTATTTGGTGATTTCTTTATCCATTTTATAATTTCCTGGACAATAAAAAAGCAGCGTGGCTACCCACCGCTGCTTCTTGTTACATTCATTGCTACACTTTCGATCATTTTTCAATTAACTAATCAACAATTATTAATTCCTTTGGAAATTGCGTTAAAACTTTTGGATCACTTTCTTTGATAAACAGCATATCTTCTATCCGTACACCTCCAATATTAGGTACGTAGATTCCTGGCTCAACAGTAAAGCACATATTTTCCTGCAATGGTAACGTGTTATCACTATGCATAGATGGATATTCGTGAGTTTGAATACCTAAACCGTGCCCAATTCGATGTGTGAAATAGTCCCCATATCCATTTGAGTTTATTTCGTTTCGTGCGACTTGATCTAATTTCCCTACAGCAACACCTGCTTTTGCTGTTTCTATCGTTTTTTGTTGTGCATGTAACACATTGTTATAGATACGATCTTGTTCCTTGGTAATCGATTTAAAGGCAACTGTTCTTGTAATATCAGAACAATAACCTTCATATACAACGCCTAAGTCAAATAAAACCAAATCACCTTTAGTTATTTTTTTCAACGATGGGTTCCCATGAGGAGAGGCTGTTTTTGTACCTGATAGAACGATCGTGGAAAACGACATCGCTTGCACACCTTGTTTTTTTAGTTCAAATTCAATTTTAGCGACAATTTCTAATTCCGTTATCCCTTCCTTTATTGCCTCAACCCCTGTTTTTATACCAAAATCGGCAAGTTCTGCTGCTGTTTTAAGCCTTTTGTATTCATATTCGTTTTTAATAAGCCTTAATTGAGCTAATAACGCTTCAGCTTGTCTAATTTCTGTTTGTGGTAAAATCTGTTGCAGCATAGTTTGACGGTCTAATGTAAAATGATTAAACTCCACACCAATTGTTTTCGGTATAGTTTCGTTTTTCTTTATTACTTTAGATAACATTTCCCAAGGGTTTTCGTGATCTTGATACGAAATAATAGAGTGTTTCCAACCTGCGTTTTTAGCATCTGCTTCCTCCATTGCAGGAAGGACGAGAATAGGGTCATCATGCTTACGTAAATATACAGCAACTAGACGTTCATGTGGGTCAGTAAAGTAATTCGTTATGTAATATACATTTGCCGGTGACGTGATTAAAATACTATCCATATGCTGCTGATCCATATGCTGTAAAAGTGTTTCGACTCTTTGTTCCATGATTATAACACTCCTTTATTGTTTGTGTACTATTATAACAAAGATGGTTTTAAGAAAGGTGTGAAATGAATGGAGAATGTAACGTGTCACAAAATGTTCTCTATTAGAAAGGATAAGAATTTTTGGTTTAACGTCTAGGAAAAACAAAGGCTTGGCGACAAGCCAAGTTTTACTAAAAATTATTGCTCAAAGAAAAATTTATCGGATAGGAAGCTGTTTTAATTTACTTTAGGTCACACTTGGTTACCTAACAAAAGCTCCAGTTCAAATGTGTAAAAAATAATCCCTTAGGGTATAAAACATATAGACAGGTTTGCTATAATGAATCAAAATACTTGAAAGGAGAGTTTGTTGTGAAAATATCTTATCATGGTCATTCTGTTGTACAAGTTGAAACCGATGAGCACAACATATTGATTGACCCATTCATTTCAGGAAATGAGGCATGTGATTTAGATGCTGAAACCGTTTCTCCAGATTACATTTTATTAACACATGGTCATAACGATCATGTGGGTGATACGATTTCGATTGCTAAGCGAACAAATGCAATGGTTATTGCGCCAAATGAATTAGCTGAATTTTTAGGAATAAAAGGTTTGCAAGTGCATCCAATGCATATCGGTGGGAAAAATAGCTTTGATTTCGGTACGGTAAAGTTTACACAAGCCTTCCACGGGTCAGCTTATACAGAAGAAGATGGCTCCATTGTTTATACTGGAATGCCCGCTGGTATATTACTTACTGTTGAAGGAAAAACCATTTACCATGCTGGAGATACAGGACTTTTCTCTGATTTAAAATTAATTGGTGAAATGAACGATATAGAGCTAGCATTTATTCCAATTGGGGATAATTTTACGATGGGTCCAGAAGACGCTCTCATTGCTGCGAAATGGGTGGGGGCTAAAACAGTTGTGCCAATTCATTACAATACTTTCCCCGTTATTGAACAAGATGCAGCTGCTTTTGCAAAGCAAGTCGAGCCTGGTAATGGAAAGGTAATGAAGATTGGTGAAGCTTTACATCTGTAATCGTTACAAGTCAACAGCCGTGGGTCCTCTACCCACGGTCTTTATAACTCCCTTTGGTCAAGACCTCGTCTTAAACCTCTTTACACTCAACATAAGATTTCTGTAAAGTCTTTATAACCCACTCAAATGTATAGTCAAAATGAAATAAAAATCCCCCGCTTAGTTATTGGTTTTAACTCCAGTGAAAAAACAATCTCATGTTTTGGTAGAAGTTTTTCTAAAAGCCCGACGTTCTTGAAGAAAACTCTTATATCAACTATAAATTTCAACAAATCTACGCCAAATTGTACGCTATGTTTAAAAGTGGTTCGTATAAAGTGCGTATTTCTTCTTAAGAAAAAATACCACTTTTTACATAAAATACACGAAAAATATAGGCGGAAAACTTGGTTTATTATTCAAGGAGATGATGTAGTGGAAATAGTTCGACTGTTATTTTTCTCATTAAGCGGTTTTATATTTGGATCTTTCTTTGTTGTTGTTGGTCTTCGTTTGCCGAAGCAGCAGCCGTTTACAACAGAGCGATCATGCTGTCCCAATTGTTGTATAAGGCTAAGCTGGTTTGAATTAATTCCTGTTTTATCCTATGCTTTTTTAAAACGTAGTTGCAGACATTGTAAAAATAAAATTTCCTCCATATATCCTATCATTGAAATATTGACTGCAGCCATGTTTACGATAAGCTATTCTATCATTGGTTGGAACCCGGAATTAGTTGTTGCTTTATTAGTTAGCTCATTACTTATCATTTGCCTGGTATCTGATATTTTCTACATGGTTATTCCCAATCAGTTACTATTATTTTTTCTTCCAGTGTTTATGTTGTTGCGTGTCCTAGAGCCGCTAGATCCTTGGTGGGATACATTTCAAGGTGGGCTAGTAGGTTTGCTTATCCCGTTATTGGTGGTTATTGTAAGCCACGGCGGGATGGGAATGGGGGATGTGAAATTATTTGGATTACTTGGCATCGTGTTAGGTACTACCAACCTTGTTCTCAGTTTCGTCCTTGCAAGTATTATTGGATCAATCATTGGTTTAGTGTTACTAGCATATAATCAAATAAGCTTAGGTAAGCCAACACCATTTGCTCCTTATATAGTAATCGGGACATGGATTGCTTATTTCTATGGAGATGCGATGATACATTGGTATATGACACGTTTTTTTACGCTACATTAAACGGTAGCTAAAGGTCTAAAACGATGAAAGGAGGAAAATAAATGAAAGGACAGTATGCGCTTTTAAGAATCTTGATTGCTGGATTTTTGTTATACGTAGCTTGGCCATTTATACCACAAAGTGTCACTTCTATTGAGCAATTGTTTTGGGGGAGTTGGCTATTCTTATTTTTGCTTGTAATTGGTGCAAATAGCGCTTCTTTATTACAAATAATTCAGCCTCCAATAATGGAACAGAAAAGAGAAAAACAGCGAAAAACCTATAATCATTGAGTTTCTATAAGATCAACTGTATAATAAATGGTAAATAATTTATTAGTACAGTTGAAAGATGGTGTATGTGCCATGAAAAGTAAACATGAACAAATTATCGAGCATATTCATTCTTTAGACGTAGGTCATAAAATTTCAGTTAGACAAATTGCTAAAGATTTGCACGTGAGTGATGGAACAGCTTATCGTGCCATTAAAGATGCAGAAAATAAAGGACTCGTTAGTACGATAGAACGTGTAGGCACAATCCGAATTGAACAAAAGAAAAAAGATAATTTTGAACAATTGACTTTTGCTGAATTGATCAATATTGTAGAAGGGCATGTTCTAGGCGGAAGAGAAGGGTTACACAAAACTTTAAATAAATTTGTTATAGGAGCCATGCAGCTAGAAGACATGATGCGATATACAGAGGCAGATGCCTTGTTAATTGTAGGTAACCGTACAAAAGCACATGAACTAGCTATTAAAGAAGGAGCCGCAGTCTTAATTACGGGAGGCTTTGATACGACAGAAGACATAAAAAGGTTGGCCGATGAAAGAAAATTGCCTATCATTTCAACCAGTTATGATACATTTACGGTAGCTGCAATGATAAATAGAGCGATCTATGACCAATTAATAAAAAAGGAAATTGTGTTGGTAGAGGATATTTATACACCTTATGAAAAAGCTTTTTACCTAAAAGAAGGTAACGAGGTAGAGGATTGGTATGCCTTAAATAATTATTCAAAGCATACGCGTTTTCCGGTTGTAGACGATCGGAGGAGGGTTTTAGGTATCGTCACGTCAAAGGATGTGGTTGGGAAATCGAATGATACTTCCATTAGTAAGGTGATGAGTAAACAGCCTAAAACTGTCCAAACGAATATTTCTTTAGCTTCTGTCGCTCACCTAATGGTATGGGAAGGAATTGAAGTGATCCCTGTAACAGATGAGCAAAATCATTTACAGGGAATAATATCTAGGCAAGACGTATTAAAAGCGCTTCAACAAAATCAACGTCAACCCCAGATTGGTGAGACGATTGATGATATTGTGTCGCGAAACATAGTAGAATCAGAGAGTGAACCCGGTGTTTTTGAAACGAAAGTTGCCCCGCAAATGACTAATCAACTCGGAACATTGTCAAGTGGTGTTTGTACAGCTTTAATGACAGAAGCGAGCAGGAGATTATTGCTACAGGATAAAAAAGGAGACTTAGTAGCCGAAAATTTAACGATTTATTTTATTAAGCCCCTGCAAATTGATAGCACGTTACGTATCAAGCCTAAATTATTAGAAATTGGTAGAGTGTATGCTAAGATTGATATTGAAGTATATGAGGAACAGCAACTTGCCAGTAAAGGATTATTAATGGCTCAATTAATGAATCGTTAACTTTATAACATACTGCAAGTCTTCTGATCCAAACAATAATATGTATATTGGACAAGTTTAAACCATGCAGCAGCACCAAACGCCTCTTTTTGGAACAAGCTTTTCGGTCATAAATATGGACTACGAACAACCAGTGTGGTTAAAAAAGAGAGAGATTCTCACTTTAAGCTAGATAATAAAAGTGGATGAGGCAATAAATACTTTCTGCCTCATCCAAAATTTACATAGACTAGTGTAAAGTCGGCAACAGTAGCTAACGATGGTTAACGTAAATCATTGGGACATGTTTAATCGCTTCCATTCACTTTTATAATGTTTAACTTCTTTGATTCCTCGACTAATAAGGGGAATAGCAAAAACAAGAAATACAATTCCAACGAATAGTGAAATACGTGTTTCGTAATAAATGTATTGATTAATCGTAAAGGCTACGAGGAAGCTACCTAAACAAATACGTGATTTTGCGTTAAAATAAGCTTGTTTTAAGCCGTCTTTGGTGTTTAAAATAGCTACTTTGTAATAAATCCAAAGCACAAATGCTGTGACGGTAATTACTGCAAAAATAAACATATAACTTCTCCCTTCATTCATGTTCAACAAATCTTATTGTGGTTTGTAATGTATATGTAGTGCAGTTGAATCTAAGATTAGATTCTTTGTCCATTTTACCTTTTATAAAAAAAAATTTCTACAGATAGACAAAATCATTTTCTAGTAGGTGATCTTTTTGAAGAATATATTAGCGTTAATTCAACAATATTCTACCGTTATCATTCATCGACATGTGCGACCAGACCCTGATGCAATTGGCTCTCAAGTGGGGTTAAAGGAATTAGTTAAGCATTCTTTTCCTGATAAAGAAGTTTATGCAGTCGGAGAAGAAGAAGCTTCTTTATCCTTTTTGGCAAAAATGGATATAATCTCTGATGAACAATATGAAGGTGCGCTTGTTGTTGTATGTGATACAGCAAATAGGGAACGGATTTCTGATCAGCGATTTACTTTAGGAGACAAGATTATTAAAATTGATCACCATCCGAATGTCGATGAATATGGAGACATACAATGGGTGGATACAAAAGCAAGCTCTACAAGCAAAATGATTTACGAACTTTATACATCTTCTGAAAATAACAGATTTACACTTACGGATGATGTTGCCCGTCTGTTGTATGCTGGCATTGTAGGAGATACAGGAAGATTTTTATATCCAAGTACTACGGAGAAGACATTTAAAGCTGCTGCGGAGCTGATTACGCATCACTTTGACCGTTCTGTTATATACGACAATTTGTATAGCATGCAACACAATTTAGTCAAATTGAAAGGATACATATACCAACAATTTTATATAGATGACACTGGAATGGCTTATGTAAAATTAACCAAAGAGTTATTGCGACAATACGGTATTGATCCAAATGAAACGAGTCAGTTAGTTAGTACTTTGGGAGATGTGAAGGGGATTGTTGCATGGGTTGTTTTTGTTGAAGAAGAAAAAAGCATTCGCGTTCGATTAAGGTCTAAAGGGCCAAGCATTAATGAATTAGCAACCAAGTACAATGGTGGCGGTCATCCAATGGCCTCTGGTGCGACTGTAATAACGTGGGAAGAGGCAGATCAAGTAATTGCTGATTTACAGATGATAGTGGAAGCTTACGAAGCGTAGCATTATTAGGAAGAGAAGTGTTAGTAAGGCACTGGAAATAAAGAAACAGAAGGGGGAGTTGCATCCCCTTCTCAAATATCCCGCTTGCGAAGCGCATGTAATGCGATATTAGAGTGGGTTTTTATGAATACCAAGTTTTGAGAGGGTTATACATTCTAATTTAGGAAGTTTTACTCCTGTTCTTTGGTATAAACCAGCAACCAGAAGCAGTTTCTTCACAGATTACTTCTAAATGCTCTTTTTCAATATCTCGCTTTATTAATCGAATTAATTCTTGAGATTCTGCAAATGCAGAATCACCTTGTTTCAAACGTGCTATTTTTTCATCTCTTTGTTGTCTGCGGCTTATTACCCACATGTTTCATCAACTCCTTTCTATACTCATTAGCTAGAAACGACAGATGGCTCTGTAATATATAATTTTTGAATATAAACGGGAATAAAAATGTTTACTTACTATAAGTATAAACGATTATTATGTTAAACATGAACAATTTTCCGATATTTCATAAAACGTTCAAAAAATGCATATGATGTAGTTCTAGTGATTACTACATACTTCGTATAAGGTTGACGCTTTTTTTGCATGAAACAAATAGCCAAGTTTTTCGGAACAAGCGCGCGAAGATAAAAGAAATCCTCAAGCCTTTTATTGAATTCTAAAAATAGCTATTTTCCAATAGCTAGAAGGAGGATGATTATGAATTTTAAAGTGTATGGTGGAGCGTCTGTTTTTGCTTTTGCAATTATCATTATTTACAGTTTAGTTTCTTGCTTATTTTATGATAAAGTAAATTGGATACAGGTCATATTATCTGGTATCGTTGCTTTTTGCTTATTTACAATCAGTTTATACATTGTGCAAAAATTGCATGAATAAAAGCAATTTCCTTTTTGAAAGGGATTCTTTTGATCATATCGTCCATGTTTTATGGAAGCCGTTTCTTATAAAGAGTAATATTCCTTCAATTTCACATACTTTATAAGAGGTACTATTAGTCTAGCTATGCTGAACGTTTGGCATTAGCCATTATTTTGATATTATTAGAGATAATGAGTTTGTTAACGGAAAGAGTGTAATCAAACTCTTTAACAGTAAATGTTTTATTTTCTAATGAAGCTACAATTAAGCTATCACTTTCAGCAATTATAGATAAATCTTTCCCTATAATATGTTTTAATTCCTCTTGTACCAGTTCTTCTAATTTACCTGCAATTAAGCGATCTATTCGTAATTCTTCTGTATTTTCGACCGTAAATGAGATGGATTCAATAGCAACTTGCTTTACTGATTTTTCATTAAGTTCGTCATTATCGGCAAGAAGTGATTCATTTTGATTCCTTAATTGACTTATTTCACTTTGCATATGATTCGTTCGGATAATTAGATCTTCATACATTGTTCCGTACATATAAAGCAAGATACAATAGGCTATTACCCCTCCAACCATTACTCCTACAAAAAAACGTTGCCATGTCACTTTTTTATGATATGGAGGAATGTGCATTATGCTATATCCTCCTGTGTTAACCAATTCAGAAGTAAAATAGCTGTTTTTACTCCTCCCATTGCAGATAGGATAAATAACGCTTGTTTAAATAAGTCCATGGTAGAGCCGTCATAAATGCCTCTTTCAAAATTTGCTATTGCATCAAATGTTCCTCCAATAGCTGCTACGATAGCCCATATTCTTAACTGCACTGCGATTCGCCCGATCTCTGTTAACGGCGCGTTTCCTGTAATAAATGCACCTACACTTCCGAGGATGGATCCGCCAATAACTACGCCAAAAGCTATAAAATAACAATGAATAAATGTTTCAAAAAAGCGTTCTTCCATGTTTATCATTTCCCCCTCTTTGTTTCTCCTCCATATAATGTAACGCGATTATTTTATAAAAAATGAATAGATAGTAAAGCATATGCTTATAGATTGTGGATAAATCATAAAAATTGTAAAAGGTTGTCTTTTTTGCACTATAGGAACGTATAAGGTTTTTTGGTTTATAGCTGATGCTTGTCAAAGAGCTAAGTTAGTGCTTGTAAACAAAACGCTAATGTCTGTTGTTTTCTACTTATAGGAATGGTATATTTGCTACTATATATTTATGAAACAATAGAACAAGTTATGCTAACCGCGGCTTTTCCTTATGCACGTTCTTCATTGATTGATATAATATGGGATAGAGCATGTGAAGGTGGGATACAATGGTTTTTACACATTTACAAATACGCAGTAGCTATAGCTTGTTAAACAGTACAATTACCATTGAAGAATTGGTGCAACGAGCGGCAGAACTTGGTTATACTGCTTTAGCACTAACAGATGAACAAGTGCTTCATGGGGCGATCAAGTTTTATAAAGCTGCAAAGAATAACGGTTTGAAGCCAATTATTGGTTTGACTATTTTAGTAGGCGATAGCCAAGAAGAAGCTCACGAAATGGTTATTTTAGCGAAATCAAATCAAGGTTTTCAAGAACTAATTAAATTAAGTACCTGGCTAAGAACTGAAGAACTGTCTTTCATAGAAGTGGAACAGCTCTTAACATATACTGCAGATTGTGTCGGCATTCTCTCTTTCAATCATGGCAATATAGTAAAACAATTGCGAAATAAATCCTTTGTTGAACTGAATGAATATATATCCGCATATAGACAAGCTTTTGGTGAGAACGACTTTTATATAGCATTAGAGTCTTATGGCGATGGAAGTAATCACCCATCTTTTTTTGCAGAGGTAAAACAGTTTCAAGAAATGTATCATGATTCCGTTGTGGCTATGCATGATGTTCGATATTTGAATAAAAAAGATGTGCTTGCGTATGATTGTTTACAGGCGATGAAAGTACAGCGAATTTGGGATGGCACTTATGTTGATGATAAATGGCGTAATCATCATTTGTGTTCAGAAAAGGAAATGCAACAGTATTTTTCTGAGTGGCCTGAGGCGGTTGAAGAAACTGCAAGCATTGTAGAAAAATGTAATTTAAATATTAATTTTGAACAACAACATCTGCCTTCATTTCCGCTTCCAGAAAACCAACAGCCTCATTGTTATTTAACAGAGAAATGTTTTGCAGTTTTATCACAAAAATATACAAAAGTAACAGATGAGATCCGAGAACGTTTACATCATGAACTTAATATTATTGAACAAATGGGGTTTAGTGATTATTTCTTAATTGTTGCAGATATGGTTGATTTTGCAAAAACAAATAACATTGTCGTTGGGCCTGGAAGAGGATCAGCGGCTGGTTCTTTGGTAGCTTATTTATTAGGAATTACAGATATTGACCCTATCAAATATGAGTTGTTATTTGAACGTTTTCTTAACCCAAATCGAATGACAATGCCTGATATTGATATCGACTTCTCGGATACACGTAGAGAGGAAGTTGTGGATTATGTACAAAGGAAATATGGCTCAGAGCACGTAGCGCAAATCATTACATTTGGAACGTTTGCTGCCCGCTCTTTAATGCGCGAGCTTATAAAAACGATGGATATTAATAAACAAGATGCTGCTTTTGTGTTACGGCACATTCCAGTGCAGTCGAAAAAAAATCTTGTGCAAATTGTTCAAGATTCAAGTGCATTAAAAGATTATATAAAGCATTCGGAAGTGCTACGTCGTTTGTTTAAGGTAGCTACGGTGCTAGAAGGTATCCCTAGACATATTTCTACTCATGCAGCTGGAATTGTTATCTCTAAAGAACCGCTTATGGAATATGCACCTTTAACTTCTGGTGCTGGTACAATGTATTTAACACAATATGCAATGAATGATGTCGAAGCTATAGGTTTATTAAAAATTGACTTATTAGGCTTACGAAATTTAACTCTCATAGAACAAATACTGCAAAAAATACGTTACGAATATAAAAAGGCTGTCTCATTAGAAGAAATTCCTCAAGAAGATCGGAAAACCTTTTTATTGTTGCAACAAGGAAGAACAAACGGTGTGTTTCAATTGGAATCACAGGGAATGAAGCAAGTATTACAAGATTTAAAGCCAACTCATTTTGAAGATATAGTTGCAGTTAACGCATTATATCGTCCTGGACCAATGGATTTCATTAAAACTTATATAAACCGGAAGCATGGTGTAGAAAAGATTTCTTATCCACATCCAGATCTCGCAACTATTTTAGAAAAAACCTATGGTGTGTTAATTTACCAGGAACAACTTATGCAAATTGCTCATCGCATTGCTGGTTTCTCCCTTGGACAGGCTGACTTACTTCGAAGGGCAGTAAGTAAAAAACAAGAAGAGGTCATGGAAGAACAAAAATCCGCGTTTATTAATGGATGCATACAGCAAGGGTATAGTCAATCGGTAGCAAATGAATTATTTGCTTGGATTGTCCGATTTTCGAATTACGGATTTAATCGGAGTCATGCTGTGGCTTATAGTCGTATTTCTTATCAGCTAGCATACTTAAAATGTCATTATCCGCAAGTTTTTTTCGCTGAATTATTAAGTGCTTCGATGCAACAACATCAGAAAATTACCTTGTATCGGAGAGAAATAAAGGAACTGCATATAAAATTACTTGGTCCATCGATCAATAATAGTTTTGGAAAATATGCAGTCGAAGGAAAACACATCCGAATGGGTTTGTTACAAATTAAAGGGGTAGGAAATCAGGCAGTTTCCGAAATTATTCGAGCACGTAAAGAGCGACCTTTTCAAAATTTATTCGACTTCTGCTTACGTACTTCCTTAAAAGTAATTAACCGAACAATCATTGAGCTATTAGTTCTATCAGGAGCTTTTGATGAGCTGCATAAAAATCGTGCTAGCTTATTAGCAACTATTGACCAAGCAATGGAGCAAGGTGAGTTGTTTGGTGAGTTCCAAGAGCAAGTAAGCTTACTAACGAACAACCTTGAATTGGAAGGCGATTATGTAGAAATAGAGGATTTCTCGGTAATAAAAAAACTATCTGATGAAAAAGAATTACTCGGTATATATATATCTAGTCATCCTGTTACAGTTTATCGAAAACAACTACAGCGAGCAGGGTATATTACCATAGATGCAGCTAGAAAAAGAGGGCATGGTTTTAAACATAGAAGTGCATGTGTTATTCAATCTATCAAAACTATCCGTACAAAACGTGGCGACCCAATGGCCTTTATTACCATTAGTGATGAAACAGATGAAATGGAGGCAGTTGTCTTTCCTGAATTATATCGACAAGTCCATCGTTGGTGGGAAGAAGGTATGCTAGTAGTAGCAAAAGGTAAGCTGGAGGCTAGAAGCAATGGACTACAAACATTATTATCTGCTATCCAAAGTTTTGAAGAGTCTGTTTTAGAAGATAAAACAAGCACAGATCGGCTGTTTATAAAATTAACAGGAAAAGATATTAAAGCAGACTTAGCTAAAATTAGCGAGGTAGCTCGTTATTTCCCTGGAAATACTCCAGTAATTGTTTTTCAAGAAAGTCTACAACAAACGTACCAATTATCCAAGGAATACAACCTTGCACCGAATTTACTTTGCATCCAGCGTTTACAAGACTACTTCGGTATCCATCAAGTTGTATATGACAAGTGACTATTTAGCCTGCTCTAAAAGTTAGTGGGCATATAGGTATCTAATATCAACCCATAAGGTAATCTTTTGTTCATTGCTCTAACGTTGGATGAAAGTTTTCGAAGGATGATTGAGATGAAAAAATAACTTTAGGAGGAAAAGGCATTTGTTTGTTAATTCAAATATAGATGTACTAAGTATCCTGATTAGAAAACAGCATTGTTTTACAGAAACGGAGCATCTGTTATAATGTAGTAGTTACTGGTGGTCAGACCACTGATGGATGGAAGAAATTATTTTTTCTATGAAAGGGAGCGAAGATGAAAAATGGCAAGCTTACGAGATAAAGCGCTACATGTTCATAAAGTTAATAAAGGGAAATTAACGACGGATTCCAAAATGCCTGTTACGAATGCGGATGAGTTAAGTCTAGCATACTCTCCAGGAGTAGCTGAACCATGTAAAGAAATTCACGATCGTGTAGACACAGTTTATGACTATACCATGAAAGGAAATATGGTTGCCGTTGTTAGTGACGGATCAGCAGTGTTAGGTCTTGGTAATATCGGGGCAGAGGCTGCACTTCCTGTAATGGAAGGAAAGTCTGTGTTATTTAAAAGCTTTGCCGGTGTAGACTCCTTTCCTATTTGTTTAGGCACCCAAGACGTGGAAGAAATTGTACAAGCAGTTAAAGTAATAGAACCGACATTTGGTGGCGTGAATTTAGAAGATATTGCTGCACCAAAATGCTTTACTATTGAAGAACGATTAAAAAAAGAGACAAACATTCCGATTTTCCATGATGATCAACATGGAACAGCTATTGTTACTGTTGCTGGATTAATTAATGCATTAAAGTTAGTTGGGAAATCATTTTCAGATATTAAAGTAGTTGCTAACGGAGCAGGGGCAGCTGGAATCGCTATTATTAAATTGCTTTATTTCTTCGGTGTTCGGGACATGATAATGTGTGATTCAAGGGGAGCCATTTATGAGGGTCGTGCAGAAGGTATGAATGATGTGAAGGAACGCGTAGCAACGTTCACGAATCAAGACAAGAAATCAGGCAGTCTAGAAGAAATGCTTGAGGGAGCAGATGTGTTTATAGGTGTATCTGTTGGGGGGGCGTTATCCAAGGATATGGTTGCGAAAATGAAAGATAATTCAATAATTTTCGCAATGGCTAATCCTGAACCTGAGATAATGCCTGAAGATGCAAAAGAAGCTGGTGCGAAAGTTATTGGAACAGGCAGATCTGATTTTCCAAACCAAGTAAATAATGTACTTGCCTTCCCAGGTATTTTTCGAGGAGCGCTTGATGTTCGGGCAACAAGAATTAATGAAAAAATGAAAGTTGCAGCTGCCGAAGCAATTGCATCACTAATTACCGAAAGTGAATTAGACGAAAATTATGTTATTCCAGCTCCGTTTGATCCAAGAGTAGCACCTATTGTAGCCAAAAGCGTAGCTAAAGCTGCTATGGAATCCGGAGTGGCTAGAATGGAAATAGATCCTGAAGAGATAGCTGAAAAAACAAGAAAGCTCTCGCAAATTGAGAATAAGTAATCTGTTAAAAGGAGTGAATCATGGCTGTGTCCATGTCTCATAAACAGAAAGCATACCAAGGAATTCTCCAAAAAATCCGTCAATACATGGATGCGCAACATTTACAGCCTGGTGACAAGCTCCCCTCCGAAAGGGAGCTTGCGCATACGCTTGGTGCTGGCCGATCTTCTATTCGAGAAGCGTTACGTGCAATGGAATTTTTAGGATTAATAGAAACCAGACGTGGTGAAGGAACATTTTTAAGTACATATCAGTCTTTTCAAACTGTGGAATTACTTGCTTCCTTTATCTTACAAGAGAAACAAACGAGGTTGGATTTAGCAGATGTCATTACAATTTTGGAAAAAGAAGCTGCGAAACTAGCTTTTTGGAATATAACAAAGCAAGATATACTTTATTTACAAGCTATTATTTATCAAGAAGCAGACTCGCTAAAAGATATGCATGCTATTTTTTTTCAATGTATTTTTAAGAAATCCAACAATAAACTATTAGCAAAAGTATGGAGCTTAATGTATGAATTTTTGGCAGTTGAACAAGAAATCAGCAATCATAATTTTTTTTATAAAGAGTTAATTCATATGTATGAAACACAGAATTATCAAGGGATTGAAACGTTGTTTGAAAAAATGATTCAAAAATAAAATATAACATTTGACGTTTTTTGACAGTATTCTTCATGATTTTTTTGTATAATGGCTAAAAGTGCGTGTTCAAAAAGATGCCATATTAAGTGTACTATGTAAATAATCTTTAAAAGCACTTTTAACTTTTCTGAGACAACAGAAGACTTATAAGTAAGTAAGAATTTTCTTTTGTTGTTTCTCTAAACGAACATAATACATTTCTGAGCGTATATAAGCCATAGCTTCATCATACGTATTAGGGGTCGTTTTGAAAAAAAGGAGGAATTGTCTTGCTTAAAGATTTTTTTGGCAAGCGAAAAAGATACGCATCTATTCCAAGTGAACAAGCAAAAACGGATGTGCCTGAAGGTTTAATGCAAAAATGTAGTGGGTGTCATAAGATTTATTATCGCAAAGAGATGAACAAAAATTTACAAGTATGCCCTCATTGTGATTATCATCATCCATTACAGGCCTGGCAACGAATTGAAACATTATTTGATGAAGCAAGTTTTGAGGAGTGGGACAAGCAATTATCAACTGGCAACCCTTTAGATTTTCCTGGATATGAAGAAAAAATAAAGAAAGATCAGGAAAAAACAGGTCTTCGTGAAGGCGTAGTTACTGGGAAAGGTACTATCGATGGTAAAGAAACAGCTTTTGCCGTAATGGACTCTTCATTTCGTATGGGAAGTATGGGATCGGTAATTGGTGAGAAAATAGCTCGTGCCATTGAACAAGCAAAAGAAGAAAAGATCCCATTTATTATTTTTACGGCTTCAGGAGGCGCGAGAATGCAAGAAGGATTGCTAAGTTTAATGCAAATGGCTAAAACTTCTGTAGCTGTAAAACTTTTTAGTGATGCAGGGGGGCTAATGATATCAGTTATGACTCACCCTACTACAGGCGGCGTTTCGGCAAGCTTTGCTTCTATTGGAGATTATCATCTTGCAGAACCGGGCGCGTTAATTGGTTTTGCTGGTAGAAGGATTATAGAACAAACGATTAGGGAGAAACTGCCGGATGACTTTCAAACGGCTGAGTTCCAGTTAAAGCATGGTCAATTGGATAAAGTTGTTCATCGATCAGATATGAAGAGTACCTTAGCGCTATTGTTATCGTTTCATCAAAAAGGTGGGAAAGAATCATGA
Source organism: Virgibacillus sp. (assembly GCF_013393565.1). Classification (NCBI taxonomy): domain Bacteria; kingdom Bacillati; phylum Bacillota; class Bacilli; order Caryophanales; family Bacillaceae; genus Virgibacillus; species Virgibacillus sp. The sequence goes on along the minus strand of NZ_JABXHF010000017.1, from coordinate 27,394 downwards.
AGCAAGTGTTGGATTTTGAGAAGCCCATTGTAAACTTAAAAGAAAAAATTGCAGAATTAAAACGATTCACCTCCGATAGTGATATAGATTTAACAGAGGAAATTAGAACATTAGAAAAGCGTCTTGCTGTATTGGAAGAAGATATTTATGGCAATTTACAGCCATGGGATCGAGTCCAATTAGCCAGGCACCCTGAACGACCAACTACTTTAGATTATATTGAGCAATTATTTACTGATTTTATCGAATTTCATGGGGATCGTTCATTTGGAGATGATGCTGCTATTGTTACAGGGCTGGCTTTTTATAAAGAAAAACCTGTAACCGTAATCGGTCATCAACGTGGTAAGGATACAAAAGAAAATATTCGCCGTAATTTTGGGATGCCACACCCGGAAGGTTATCGGAAAGCATTACGTCACATGAAACAAGCGGAAAAATTTTCAAGACCAATTATCTGCTTTATCGATACAAAAGGAGCTTATCCAGGAAAAGCAGCAGAAGAAAGGGGTCAAAGTGAAGCTATTGCAAGAAATTTAATAGAAATGGCGGGACTAACCGTTCCTATTATTTGTGTTGTTATAGGTGAAGGTGGCAGTGGTGGTGCATTAGGACTTGGAGTTGGTGATGAAATTCTTATGTTAGAAAATAGCACTTACTCCGTTATTTCTCCAGAAGGGGCAGCTTCTATATTATGGAAAGATGCTAGCTATGCGCAACAAGCAGCAGAATCTATGCAAATAACTGCTTATGATTTGAAAAAACTTGGGTTAATTGATCAAATTATACCAGAGCCTAAGGGCGGAGCGCACCGTGATTTAAACCAACAAGCAAGTTATTTAAACGAAGTAATCGATCATTCGTTACGTACATTAGAAAAGTATTCTATAGAAGAATTACTTGAAAAAAGATGGGAAAAGTATAAGAAAATGGGTTCCTATCAGATCCTTTAATTACGAACAATATGATAAATAAACATATGTTTTATACTCGAAAACTTTAAGGGATGAATTTCAGAAGAGCAACAAATTCGTGTAACTATGCTATTTAAAAGAAGGCTCATGGGAGAAATATGTTTGTGATGATAAGGGGGTAGGCAGAATTTTTGTCTCCCTCTATTCTCAATTCTCATTGTCTTGCGTACAAGGTGTTGCATTATTTTTTACATTATAGGGAAGTATAAAGTGAATCTTCAATTAGTGCAAGTAACAACGTTTGTAAAAAAACGTTCAAAAAAAGGGCTTACATTTTAAAATGTGCATTATTTTACAAGCTTTCGATTGCTATTTTAAGCATTTCCCATTATCTTTTAAGAGAGGACCTTTTTTATACTATAAGAAAGTATAAAAGTTTAAAGGTCTATAGTATAAGAAAACTACAGCTTTCGCCATAAAACTTGGCGACAAGCCAAGTTTTTCTAATACGATAGGAAAGTTATAAATGTTAGAAGTTGTAGCCTAAGAAAAACGGAAGCATTCGCTAAAGGCCTGGTGATAAGCTGAGTTTTTCTAAATTAAACTTGTAAGACCAGAGGTGGAATGTAACAATGAAAAAAATAGGTGTATTAACAAGTGGTGGAGACGCACCAGGGATGAATGCTGCTATTCGAGCAGTAGTTAGAAAAGCTATTTACCATAACGTTGAAGTCTATGGCATTAAATACGGCTATCAAGGTTTAATGGAAGGTAATATAGAACGAATGGAAATTGGTTCTGTTGGTGATATCATTCATCGTGGAGGTACAATTCTATATTCTGCAAGAAGTGAAGAATTTAAAACAGATGCCGGCCAAAAGAAAGCCATTGAACAGCTAAATAAATTTGGCATTGAAGGCTTGATTGTAATCGGAGGCGATGGTAGCTTTCGTGGAGCGCAAAAGCTAACAGAAAAAGGCTATCCTTGCATTGGCGTACCAGGAACGATTGACAATGATATTGCAGGTACAGATTTTACAATTGGATTCGATACAGCATTAAATACAGTAATTGAAGCAATTGATAAAGTTCGCGATACAGCAACTTCTCATGAAAGAACATACATCATTGAAGTTATGGGGAGAAATGCTGGCGATTTAGCATTATGGGCAGGATTAGCCGATGGTGCAGAGAGTATCCTTATTCCAGAAAGAGAAGAAGATTTTGCAACAGTTGTAAATAAATTGAAGCGCGGTCGTAAACGTGGTAAAAAACATAGTATTATTGTTTTAGCTGAGGGAGTAGGCAGTGGGTTTGATTACGGAAAACAAATTGAAGAATCTACTGATTTAGAAACGAGAGTTACTGTTTTAGGACATATACAAAGAGGTGGATCTCCAAGTGCTTCTGATCGAGTGCTTGCAAGTAGACTTGGTGCACAAGCTGTTGACTTAATATTAGAGGGTCAAGCAGGTAGAATGGTAGGAATTGAAAAAAATGTATTAGTCGATCATGATATTTCAAAAGTCCTTCATGATAAGCACATGATAAACGATGATATGTATAAACTTTCTCAAGAGTTATCGATTTAAAAATGCAGCTGTACGGACTATGTAAGGAGGATCTATAATGAGAAATACTAAAATTGTATGTACGATTGGCCCAGCTTCAGAGTCAATTGAGAAATTAGAAAATTTGATGGAATGTGGCATGAATGTTGCTCGACTTAATTTTTCACATGGAAACTATGAGGAGCACGCAGATCGCATCAAAAACATCCGTGCTGCGGCGGAGAAAACGGGGAAAACGGTAGCTGTTCTCTTGGATACAAAAGGTCCTGAAATCAGAACGCATGATTTTGTTGATGGACAAGCAGAACTCATGCAAGGTAAAACTGTTTACGTATCTATGAAAGAAGTGGAAGGTACTGCAGAACGTTTTTCTGTCACTTATCCTGGCTTAATTGATGATGTCCATGAAGGCTCGAAGATTTTGTTAGATGATGGTTTAATTGAATTAGAAGTAAAAGAAGTAAATAAGGCTAATCAAGAATTAAAGACAGTTGCACTGAATAGTGGGGTAATTAAAAACAAAAAAGGTGTTAACGTCCCTAATGTATCTGTGAATTTACCAGGTATTACAGAAAAAGATGCAAATGATATTCTTTTCGGTATAGGGCAGGATATCGATTTTATTGCAGCTTCTTTTGTAAGACGCGCATCAGACGTATTGGAAATAAAAGAGCTTTTGGAAAACCATAATGCAACACATATACAGATCATCCCTAAGATTGAAAATCAAGAGGGTGTCGATAATATTGATAGTATTTTAGAAGTAAGTGATGGGCTAATGGTTGCACGTGGTGATTTGGGGGTTGAAATACCTGCTGAAGATGTACCTTTAGTACAGAAACAATTAATTAGAAAGTGCAATACAGTTGGTAAGCCTGTTATTACGGCAACACAAATGCTTGATTCAATGCAGCGTAACCCTCGCCCAACAAGAGCAGAAGCTTCAGATGTAGCTAACGCTATTTTTGATGGTACAGATGCAATTATGCTCTCAGGCGAAACAGCAGCAGGTGATTATCCAGTTGAATCGGTGCAAACGATGAGCAATATTGCAGTTAAAGCGGAGACAGCAATTGATCATTCTTCTATATTGAAAGATCGATCTAGAAATGTTGATATGACAATTACTGACGCAATTAGTCAATCCGTTACGCATACAGCTATGAATTTAGCAGTAAGTGCTATTATAACTCCGACAGAAAGTGGACATACCGCAAGAATGATATCTAAATATCGTCCGCATTCACCAATCCTTGCTGTTACTTTTTCTGAAAGAATAAATCGAAGGCTTTCCTTAGTATGGGGAGTTCATGCCGTTATGTGTAGACGGGCTGAATCGACGGATGAAATGCTCGATATTGCAGTAGAACGTGGGTTGCGTTCTGGCATGGTCGAACATGGTAATCGCGTTATCATCACAGCCGGAGTTCCAGTCGGTCAAAGTGGAACTACAAATTTGTTAAAAGTGCACGTAATTGGTAATGTGATTGCTAGTGGACAAGGAATCGGTCGAAAAAGTGCTTTTGGTAAAGCTGTTGTTGTTAAATCAGCAGAAGAAGCAGTAAGCAAAGTAAGTGAAGGAGACATTGTAGTAACATATGGCTCAGATCGCGAAATGATGCCTGCGATTGAAAAGGCTGCTGGGATCGTTACAGAAGAAGGTGGCTTAACTTCCCATGCTGCTGTGGTAGGATTAAGCCTAGGTATCCCTGTTATTGTTGGTGTTAAAAACGTGTTTAAAGACATTAAAGATGGGGAAATTATTACAATTGATGGAGCAAATGGTGATATTTATCAAGGACATACGAAAGTTCTATAACATAAAAAAGGGGCGTTTCGCCCTCTTTTTTTATGTTATAGGCTATGAAAGTTTAAGCTGTTTTATACGGATAGCGTATGATATAGTTTGATCAGGAGGTGTGCAGTATGAAAATATTTTTACTTGTTGCATTTATCTTATCTGCTCTAGAGATAGGTGTTTTTATTTGGATAGGAGGTTGGATAGGTCCATGGTGGGTTGTAGGCTTTGTTCTCCTTACTGGAGCGGTGGGCTTTTATTTAGCAAAACAACAAGGGATAGAAACTTGGAACCGCGCGCAGCTTTCGATGCAACGTGGCGAAGCCCCAACAGGCTATATTATTGATGGAATTTGTATTCTAATAGGTGCTGTATTATTAGTAACTCCAGGCTTTATTTCAGATATAGTGGGATTTTTACTAGTTATTCCAACGACTCGAAAGCTGTTCAACCAAAGAATAGAAAAATTTTTAAAATATCTAATCAATAAACGAACTATTATATATCGGAGGTGGTAGCACTAACCTTTAATAAATTTCCATACATCTTGAAATATACCTGCTTGATAAAAAGCTTGTATGGAAATAAGTATAAGGGGAGCAATAATAAATCCAATGATTCCCCAAATTTGTAGCCCGATAAACAGTATAATAAGCGCTACTAGTGGGTGTGTCCCCATACTAGAAGATAAAATTTTTGGTTCAATTATTTGTCTAACAATGACAATAGAACCGTATAGAATCGCTAATTGAATCGTTAAAGCATGATCACCAACTATAAATAAATAAATCATCCACGGAAAGAAAATAATGCCAGATCCGACATACGGAATAAGGTCAACGAAAGCAACATATAGCGAAATGGTAAACGCATGATTAACATGTAAGAGTTTTAAACCTATATATACTAAAACAGCAGAAATGATTACTAAAATAAGCTGAGCCTTTACATATGCGATGACAGTTTTCTTAAATTGCATTTGTACACTATTTATTTTAGTTTGCAGTGAATGAGGGATTATTTTTTGACTGAACAAGGAAATTTGTTGGTAATCATTTGCTATTAGAAAAGCTGCTAATAAGATAAAAACCGTTACAGTAAAGGAACTTGGAAGCGCAGTAAATAAAGAAGGAATTTGCAATAAAATGAATTGGAGCGATTCCGAAAGTTTCGCACTAATATGTTCTGTAATATGTTTGACGGAATTGTTTATCGCTTCTTGTTGGGAAGTGTCCAATGCTTGTAAGTACGTCGTCATTTTCTCATATAGTGGCATGATTTTTTGATCCAAAATACTTGTTACATAATTGCTAAACGTTTGCACATAGTCTGGGAGGTGTGTTGCTAAAAAAGTAGTGCCTTGCATAAATTCAGAAAATAGAATAAATACGATGCTACTTAGAAAAGCAAACGTAAATAACATGGTTCCACTTACTGCCATCATCCGAGGAAGTTTCCATTTTTCCTCAAAAAAATTAGCAACTGGGTTTATTGCCATCGCTAAAATACTAGCTATAAGTAATGGATATAAATAGGAGAAACCTACAGTTAGTAACAGATAGCCTAAAATAGTAAGTGTTATTACAATTATAAAACGCAATAATTGGTATAATCTTGGCTTGTACATCTTTAAAACCTCAATCCCTTTTCTTATAAATTCCTTTCTGTTAGTTAAACAGAGAAGTACTCCTCGCTTGAACAATCTAACATGTAGTATGAAAATAAACCCTTTTAAAATAGGAGAAAACTTGGCTATCGCCAAGTCTTTATAGGAATGGAACGCCGTCGGTTTACTTATATGATAAAGCATAAAAATTTGATGCTTTCCTATAAAAATTAAAGCGTCGTTTAAGTATAAAGACAACTTCACCCACTCATTAAAACTTACTTGATATTTATGCAAGTCCAAATAAAATTAGAATAAAATTTTTGAGTCTTTTATTTTCTTAGTTTTTTAGTTTATAGTCTTATTTTAGTGGGTAAATACTACTGTCTTTTTTGCTGTAACTTAGCCTTTCTTATCACCAAAGTTGAAGCTAAGGAAACTCTTTTTTGCAAAATATGCAAGCTTCTAGTAAAATTTAATAGTAAGTTTAATCGGTTTCAATTCACATTAGATTCATAATACTTTATAATTATCATTGGGGGATATTATTTAGTTCTTAGATTGTATGTCGAAAGATAGTACACTGAATAATTTACAAAGGAGAGGGTTTGTTATGACAACAACAACGAAGGGGCTTGAGGGAGTTGTAGCAACTCAATCGTCAATTAGTTCTATAATAGATGATCAGCTTACATATGTAGGCTATAAGATTGATGATTTAGCTAAAAATTCCAGTTTTGAAGAAGTGATTTTTTTACTATGGAATCAAAGACTTCCGAAACAAGATGAGCTAGACGAATTAAAAAAAGAGCTTGCTTCAAATATGGTAGTACCAGAAGCAATTATTAAACATCTACATTCTTATGATTTGTCAACTGTACATCCAATGACTGCTCTACGCACCGCCGTTTCTATGTTAGGTTTGTACGATGAAGAAGCAGAAGTAATGGAAGCGCAAGCAAACAAGCGAAAAGCTATTCGTATTCAAGCAAAAATAGCCTCTATCGTAACCGCTTTTGCACGAATCCGTAAAGGAAAGGACCCTGTTCAGCCTAAGCTAAGTTATAATTATGCTGAAAATCTACTATTCATGTTAAATGGTAAAGAGCCGAAAGAAATTGAAGTAGAAGCTATGAACAAAGCACTTGTTCTTCACGCAGACCATGAACTTAATGCTTCCACCTTTACAGCAAGAGTATGTGTTGCAACACTGTCTGATATTTATTCAGGTGTTACAGCTGCAATTGGTGCATTAAAAGGTCCGCTACATGGTGGAGCCAATGAGGGCGTTATGAAGATGCTTACAGAAATTGGAGAAGAAGAAAATGCGATCCCTTACATTCAAGAAAAGTTAGACAATAAAGAGAAAATCATGGGAATGGGTCATCGTGTCTATAAAGGTGGAGACCCAAGGGCGAAGTTTTTAAAAGAAATGTCGAAACAATTAACAGAATTAATTGGCGAACCTAAATGGTATAAAATGTCAGTTAAAATTGAAGATTATATAAAAGATCACAAAGGTTTGCCGGCAAATGTCGACTTTTATTCTGCTTCTGTATATCACAGCCTAGGAATTGATCATGATTTATTCACACCGATTTTTGCAGTAAGTAGAACATCGGGATGGCTAGCTCATATTCTTGAGCAATACGCTAATAATCGTTTAATCCGTCCACGTGCAGAATATACAGGGCCTATCTCACCAGAATATAGTACAATTGATAAACGATAGTATGTAGCTAATTGTAGATTAACCGATTATTTTCTACTATAGCAACGAAGAGAAAATGATCCTTATAAATAAGGGCAGTGTGCAAAAGATGTTCATTGGGACTTATTTTTGCTAAACTATATACAGAATGAATTTAGGAGGTAATCATTGTTATGACAAAGGGAGAAAAAATTGTTGTAGAAAATGGAAAAATGGATGTACCAAACCATCCGATTATACCATTTATTGAAGGTGATGGAACAGGACCAGATATTTGGTCAGCTGCGCGTGAAGTAATCGAAGCTGCTGTGGAGAAAGCGTATAATGGGGAGAAAGCAATTGATTGGCTGGAAGTATACGCTGGAAAAAAAGCTTACGATAAAACAGGCGAATGGCTACCTCAAGATACATTAGATAAAATTAACCAATATAAAATTGCTATTAAAGGGCCGTTAACGACCCCTGTTGGCGGCGGGTTCCGCTCATTAAACGTGGCACTTCGTCAAGAACTTGATTTATTTACGTGCTTACGTCCGGTACGATATTTCGACGGTGTTCCATCTCCAGTTAAACGCCCTGAAGATGTGGACATGGTCATTTTCCGTGAGAACACAGAAGATATTTATGCAGGAATTGAATGGCAAAAAGGTTCAGAAGAAGTAGATAAAGTTATTAATTTTTTACAAGAAGAAATGAACGTTTCCAATATTCGTTTCCCTGAAACTTCTGGAATTGGTGTTAAACCAGTATCTGAAGAGGGAACGAAACGTTTGGTGCGTGCTAGTATCCAATATGCACTCAATGAAGGACGCAAAAGTGTTACTTTAGTACATAAAGGTAACATCATGAAGTTCACAGAAGGCGCTTTTAAAAATTGGGGATATGAAGTAGCAGAACAAGAATTTGCTGATCAAGTATTCACTTGGGCAGAATACGATCGCATTGTTGAAAAAGAAGGTAAGGATGCTGCTAACAAAGCGCAAGACGAAGCAGTTGCTGCAGGGAAAATTATTGTTAAAGATGCGATTGCAGATATTTTCTTACAACAAATTCTCACGCGTCCAAAAGAGTTTGATGTAGTAGCAACAATGAATTTAAATGGAGATTATATTTCTGATGCTCTTGCTGCACAAGTAGGAGGAATTGGCATAGCTCCAGGGGCAAACATTAACTATGATACAGGGCATGCTATTTTCGAAGCGACACATGGGACAGCTCCTAAATATGCAGGCATGGATAAAGTAAATCCTTCATCTGTTATTCTGTCTGCTGTTTTAATGCTTGAACATCTGGAGTGGAGAGAGGCAGCTAACTTGATTACGAAAGCGATGGATAAAACAATCGCTTCTAAGGTCGTTACGTATGATTTTGCACGTTTAATGGACGGTGCTAAAGAAGTGAAATGTTCCGAGTTTGGAAAAGAATTAATTAAAAACATGGACTAATAACGGATTTGCTGCACAATAGACGTAAAACTTACGTCTATTGTGTGATGAATGCACACATAGATATTGTTAAGTTTTTGCCGAACTAATCGACTAACTTTATACCAAATAGAACAAAGGGGTTTTTTATAATGGCAATAAAGAGAAGTAAAATTTCTGTAATCGGTTCCGGATTCACTGGTGCGACGACTGCATTAATGCTTGCGCAAAAAGAATTAGGTGATGTTGTGCTTGTTGATATACCTAATATGGAAGATCCAACCAAAGGTAAAGCTTTAGATATGCTAGAGGCTAGTCCTGTTCAGGGTTTTGATGCGTCTATTATTGGTACCTCGAATTATGAAGATACAAAAGACTCGGACTTGGTAATTATTACAGCGGGGATTGCTCGTAAGCCAGGAATGAGTCGTGACGACTTAGTAAATACAAATGCTAAGATTATGAAGTCTGTCACACAAGAAATTATGAAATACTCTCCGGAAACGTATATCGTCGTATTAACAAATCCAGTTGATGCTATGACATACACAGTATTTAAAGAATCTGGTTTGCCAAAAGAGCGGGTGATTGGGCAGTCAGGTGTACTAGATACAGCTCGTTTTCGAACTTTTGTTGCCCAAGAATTAAATGTTTCTGTTAAAGATGTAACAGGATTTGTACTAGGCGGACATGGGGATGATATGGTGCCTTTAATTCGCTACTCGTATGCGGGAGGAATTCCACTCGAAACATTAATATCTAAAGAACGTTTAGATGCTATTGTAGAAAGAACAAGAAAAGGCGGTGGAGAAATAGTAGGGTTACTTGGTAATGGAAGTGCTTACTATGCTCCTGCTGCTTCTCTTACAGTAATGGCCGAAGCAATTTTAAAGGATCAGCGTCGAGTTCTACCTGCTATTGCTTACCTTGAAGGAGAATATGGCTATTCAAACATTTATCTTGGAGTGCCAACTGTATTAGGTGGAAATGGTATAGAAAAGGTCATCGAGCTTGAATTAACGGAAGAGGAGAAAGCTGCACTTGATAAATCGGCAGATTCTGTTAAAAAAGTGTTAGATGTCTTAAATTAAAGGCTTATAGCATAACGAAAAACACATGAAACAAATTGTCGTTTCATGTGTTTTTTGTACCATAGGAAAGCAAACACTTTTTATGATTTATCCCGAACATAAGGTGCTGTAAGACTCCCACTTCAAGATTTGGAGATGTGAAATTGATCAAGTCTAAGTTGGAGATAACAGTACTTAAATCGCTACGTTGCTAAATGGGCGCTTGTACCCTTTTTCTACTATCCCTGAATTTCGTGAAGTACTACAAAAGCATTAGTTTAGTAGATGACCTCGTATGGATTGGCAAATGACTGAATTTTTGCTATAATAGAAAGCGTTTACATGGATAGGGGGATGAAAGGATTGATTGGAAAAAGACGACCGTTAGGCAAATCCTTATATGATATCAAAATTGGTGATACGTGCAGCCGAACGACTCGAATGAATGATCGAGATTTATTGTTGTACTTAGGATTAACGGATGATGCAAACCCGTTATATTTACAACATGACTATGCTTCATTAACACCTTATAAACAACCAATCGTGCCATCTGTCATGCTTTATGGCATGGTATCTTCTTTAGTATCTATGGAATTGCCAGGGCCAGGAAGCCATATTATTCATCACGAAATGGTTTTCCCTAGAGCAGTCTATCATAATTCCGAAGTAGATATTTCTCTAGAAGTAATTGCCATTGATGAGAGCAATCAGTGTCTAGCTATGAATGTACTTGCAAAGGATGAGGAAGGAGAAGTCGTTTTAAACGGTAAGTTGTATGTGACACCAGCTCATAAACCAAATACGTTAACTGCGCAATCTTTAGAAAACTTCTTTTAAAACTACTCTAAAACTTTGTTCATAACTTATCCCTTATTAGCATAAAATGTATTATCGTTCAATAAACATTCCTTTTCATACATTGATACTGTGTAAAAATAAATTTACAAATTCTTATCGTATTCACATTCTTAACAATTCAGTGTAAGATGTAGATGGAACCTATTAAAGTATGTAGAAACGGGGACTGGATATGAACGAGAAAATTTTAATTGTAGATGACGAGAAATCTATTGTAACATTGCTTAACTTTAATATCGAAAAAGCGGGCTTTGTGACAGATGTTGCTTATGATGGTTATGAAGCAGTACAAAAAGCACAAAGCAACAGTTATGATTTGATTGTTTTAGATCTTATGCTCCCTGAGATGGATGGCATGGATGTTTGTAGGTATTTAAGGAATAACCAAATAAACACACCAATTCTTATGCTTACTGCTAAAGATGAGGAATTTGATAAAGTGCTTGGATTGGAATTAGGTGCAGATGATTATTTAACGAAGCCTTTTAGCCCAAAAGAAGTGGTAGCTAGAATTAAAGCTATTTTACGGAGAGCAAAGAGAGTAGAAAAATCTAATTTTTCATTTATACAAGTTGGTGATTTAACGGTGTTCCCTGAAAGATATGAAGCAGAAATGGCAGGGAAAGTGATTACCTTTACGAGAAAAGAATTTGAACTGTTATATTATCTAGCAAAGAATAAAGGAAAGGTTATTTCACGTGACCAACTTCTTAGCGGTGTATGGGATTATGATTTTGTTGGTGATACCCGTATTGTGGATGTTCACGTTTCTCATTTACGGGATAAAATAGAACCAGATTCTAAAAAACCTGTTTATATTAAAACGGTACGAGGTCTTGGTTATAAATTGGAGGACCCTAGTTAATGCGATTTTTGTTTGAAAAACCTATATTCGGTTACACAGTAGGTGTTTTTTTAGTTGTTTTAGTAACCGGTATTTTGTTAAGTGTTTTAATTGGAGATTATCTAGTATTAGCTGCAGTACTAGTAATTCAATTTATCGTTTTATTGTTATTTATCATACATTTATATGAAACAGTCTTAAAGCCTATTAAAAAAGCAACGAAGACAGTGGATGAGATTGTAAAAGGTAATTATCGAGCTAGATTTCATCATCCAAGTACAGACAGTATTGGGCAGTTAAGTACGAAGATTAATGCTTTAGCGCGAAATTTAAATGAATTAACTATTCAAGAGCAAATGCAGGCAGAACAATTATCTACGATTATAGAAAATACACAAAGTGGACTTGTTTTAATTGATGCAAAAGGGTATATCCACTTCGTTAACCGTAAATTTCTTGTTATGTTTGGGCAAACAACGAATGATTTTCAAGGCCATCTTTATTATGATGTTCTGCACAATGAAGTTATTCATGAAACGGTTCAAAAAACTTTCTTGTACGAGCGAAATATTAAAGAGGAGTTTACGCATTATAAAGGCTTGGATAAATACTATATTGAGATAGTTGGCGCCCCTATTTTTGATGAACGTAATTTATTAAAAGGGGCGGTGCTCGTTCTTTATGATATAACGGAGTTAAAAAAGCTGGAATTAATGCGAAAAGACTTTGTTGCGAATGTTTCGCATGAGTTAAAAACTCCAATTACGTCTATTAAGGGATTTGCTGAAACATTATTAGATAATCCGATGAAAGATTTGGAGAAAAACAAAGAATTCTTAGAAATAATTTATAATGAGAGTCACCGGATACAATTATTAATTCAGGATTTGTTGATTCTTTCTCGACTAGAAAAAGAAAATCACCAACTAGTTCTTTCCACCTTTTCTATGCGTGAATTGGTAGATGAAGTAATTCCAGTCATTCATCAAAAGTTTGCTGATAAAGGATTGACATTTGATAAATCTATTCAGCAAAGTTTACAACTTACAGCGGATAAAGAAAAAGTGAAGCAAATTATTATTAATCTTATCGATAACGCTATAAACTATACACCAGAGCATGGACATATTTATTTACGGATTATGAATCAAGGCAGTAACGCGCTTATTGAAGTGGAGGATACAGGGATAGGTATTGAGAAGGAAGCTCTGCCTCGTATATTCGAACGTTTTTACAGAGTGGATAAAGCTAGAAGTCGTAATACCGGAGGAACAGGACTCGGCTTAGCGATTGTCAAACATATTGTAGAAGTACATGATGGTACGATTGATATAGAAAGTGAAATTAATAAAGGGACAAAGATAGTGGTTAGTCTGCCAATGAATAAGGACGGTAAGATACAATAACGAATAAAAGGGATAGGAGCTGAAACCTAAGGGTCTCCTATCCCTTTTTTCTTGAATGATAGAAAATTAGGGGTAAGTAGTAGAGAAGACGAGCTACAGCTAAGTTTTAATAAAAACAGTGAGCTTGGCTTATTTTATTAATATACATTTAGAATATTGTAGTATAAACAAATAAGACGTGACGCATACGGCGTTTCACTTTATAGGGATAGAATGATAAAATATGCTTAATGATGAAATAATCGGAGGCGAAACTATGAGCAATAAATTGGTATTAATTGATGGTAACAGTATTATTTACCGTGCATTCTTCGCGTTGCCGCTTTTAAATAATGATAAAGGCGTATATACAAATGCTGTATATGGCTTTACAACCATGCTATTAAGAATGATAGAGGAAGAAAAGCCTACACATATGTTGGTTGCGTTTGATGCCGGTAAAACAACTTTTAGACATGATACATATAAGGAATATAAAGGAGGAAGACAAAAAACACCTCCAGAACTATCGGAACAATTCCCTTTATTAAAAGAAGTATTAGATGCATTTTCTATCCCACATTATGAACTGGATAATTATGAGGCAGATGATATAATCGGTACACTATCCAAGCAAGTAGAAGAAAATGGATGGGAAGTAACCGTTATATCTGGTGATAAAGACTTGCTTCAATTAGTTTCTGATCACGTGACTGTAAGTTTGACTAAAAAAGGAATTAGCGATGTTGAGCGTTATACACCTGCTTTTTTAAAGGAAAAAATGGAAATTACGCAAGAACAAATTATTGATTTGAAAGCATTGATGGGAGATAATTCAGACAATATCCCAGGTGTCCCTGGGGTGGGGGAGAAAACGGCAGTCAAATTACTAAAACAATTTCATACATTAGAAAATGTGTATGACCATTTGGAAGATGTTAGTGGGAAAAAGCTGAAAGAGAAGCTAGCAACTCATAAAAAAGAAGCCTTTATGAGTAAAGAACTTGTAACCATTAACCGATCTTCACCAATTACAATTAAACCTGACGATGTTATCTATAGCGGATATGCGCAAGATAAAGTCAGAGCGATTTTTACCGAACTCGGCTTTCAATCGTTATTAACTCGTATGCAAGGGTCTGACGAAGATAAGCCAATGGAAACAGCGGAACAACATCCTCCAATTGAATTTTCCATATTAGATGAAGTAAACCATGATTTGTTTACTGGAGAAGAAGCACTTATTGTTGAAATGTTAGAAGAAAATTATCATCAAGCATCCATTCAAGGCTTTTCCATCGTTAATGAGGAAGCGGCTTACTTTTTACCAAAAGATATAGCCATGCAATCCGAACAATTTCAATCATGGTTACGGGATTCTTCTATGAAAAAATATGTATTTGATGCCAAAAAAACATTTGTTTCTTTATCACGAGTTAATATGCACATTGAAGGTATCGCGTTTGATATGCTCTTAGCTTCTTATTTAATTAACCCATCGGAAAACAATCATGATATACCAGCTATTAGCCACAGATTAGGAAGAACGGATGTGTATCTAGATGACGAGGTGTATGGGAAGGGAGCAAAGCGGAAGCTCCCAGAACAGTCGATTTTTAGAGAACATGTGGTAAGGAAAGCAAGCATGCTGTACGAGCTGAAACCACAGATGGAAAAGCAACTTAAAGAAAATGAACAGTACGGATTGTTTAAGGAGTTAGAAATGCCATTGGCGCTTATCCTTGGAGAGATGGAGCATACGGGCGTGCTTGTTGATACAAAACGTTTAGAAGAAATGCGCACCGACTTGAAAAATCGTTTAGCAGAATTAGAGAAAGAGGTTCATGAATTGGCTGGTGAGGAGTTTAATTTAAACTCTCCAAAACAGCTGGGTCCAATTCTGTTTGAAAAACTAGGTCTCCCAGTTATTAAGAAGACTAAAACGGGTTATTCCACTGCTGCTGATGTGTTAGAACAACTTCAGGATGAGCATGAAATCATTCCGAAGCTGTTATTATATCGCCAATTGGGTAAATTGCAGTCCACTTATATTGAAGGGTTATTAAAAGTAGTAGATGAAAAAACAAATAAAATTCACACTCGTTTTAATCAAGCACTAACGCAAACAGGTCGTTTAAGCTCCATCGAACCAAACTTACAAAATATCCCTATACGTTTGGAAGAAGGTAGGAAAATACGTCAAGCCTTTATTCCTGCTCAAAAGGATTGGGTTATGTTTGCTGCTGATTACTCTCAAATTGAGTTGAGAGTATTAGCACATATTGCACGCGATGAAAAATTAATGACGGCATTTAAACAAGAAAAAGATATTCATACGCAGACAGCGATGGATGTCTTTCATGTGAATAAAGAAGAAGTTTCCGCAAATATGCGTAGACAAGCAAAAGCAGTTAACTTCGGTATTGTATACGGCATTAGTGATTACGGATTATCGCAGAACCTAGGTATTACTCGAAAAGAAGCGAAACAGTTTATTGATCGATATTTTGAGAGTTACCCAGGGGTAAAGACATACATGGAAGAGATCGTTCAAGAAGCAAAACATAAGGGGTACGTAAGCACGATTATGAATCGTAGAAGATATTTGCCGGATATTACCAGTCGTAACTTTAATCAAAGAAGTTTTGCTGAACGAACTGCTATGAATACGCCAATTCAAGGAAGTGCAGCGGACATTATTAAAAAAGCAATGATTGATTTGCATGGTAAGCTAGAGGGACAACAGTTGCAAGCACGAATTTTATTACAAGTACACGATGAATTAATTTTAGAAGCACCGCAGTCTGAAGTAGAGACATTAAAAGAAATAGTGCCAGCTATTATGGAACATACAGTGGATTTAAATGTACCTTTAAAGGTTGATTATGCTTATGGAGATAGTTGGTTTGATGCTAAGTAAGGAGTTAAGGAGATGCCGGAATTACCAGAAGTAGAAACCATTCGCAACACGTTAAAACGATTTGTAATCAACAGAACGATTGATCAAATAGATATTCATTGGCCAAAAATAATTAAGCAACCTGATGATATAAAGCAATTTCAGTCAGAGATTATAGGGCAAAAAATTTTAGACATTCATCGAAAAGGGAAATTTTTATTGTTTGAACTAAACGATTATGTTCTCGTTTCACATCTTCGAATGGAAGGGAAATATAGCGTTCATCAAGAAGGAGAACCGGTAAAGAAACATACGCATATTATCTTTCGATTTTCTACCGGAGAAGAATTACGTTATAATGACGTCCGAAAATTTGGCACGATGCATTTGTTTCATCGGGGAGAAGTAATGAATCAAAAGCCGTTATGTTTGTTAGGTCCTGACCCATTCGATGATGCATTTACGGCAGAATACTTTATTGAGAAGCTGAAAAAAACAAAGCGCGTTATTAAATCCGCTTTATTAGATCAAACGATTGTAGCTGGATTAGGAAACATCTATGTGGATGAAACATTGTTCAAGGCACGTATTCATCCTTTAGTACCAGCAAACAAATTAACGCAGAAAGAAATAAAAGAAGTTCGCAAGCAAGCCATTGCTACTTTAGAAGAGGCTGTATTGCAGGGCGGTACAACGATACGCTCTTATGTCAATAGCCAAGGTGAAATGGGGATGTTTCAACAAAAACTTTATGTATATGGTCAAGAAAATAAAGCTTGTAAAACATGTGGTAATACCATTGCCAAATTAAAAGTTGGTGGACGTGGGACACATATTTGTACAAGCTGTCAGCCAATAAAGAGGTGATATAATGAGTGTAATTATTGGTCTAACTGGTAGCATTGCAACGGGAAAAAGTACTATTTCTTTAATGTTTGATGATCTTCGTATTCCTGTAATTGATGCGGATAAACTTGCTAGGGAAGTTGTAAAACCCGGGGAGAGAGCGTATGAAGAAATTATTCGACATTTTGGCCTGGAAATCTTGAGAAAGGATAAAACATTAAACCGAGAGTTGCTAGGTGAAATTATATTTGCAGATGAACAGAAGCGAGAGCAATTAAATCATATTGTTCATCCTGCTGTAAGAGAAAAAATGGTTGAAAAAAGAGACGCTTATCTTCAATCAGGATATACATGTGTTGTGCTTGATATTCCTTTATTGTTTGAGAATAATTTGACTTCGCTCGTTGATAAAACAATTGTTGTTTATGTTGATGAAGCTACGCAATTACAGCGTTTAATGGAGAGGGACGACTATTCTGAAGCGGAAGCGAAGCAGCGAATAAAAGCGCAAATGCCTATAACAGAAAAAGTCAAAAAAGCTGACGGCGTTATTGATAATACTGGATCAAAGCTTGAATCTTTTGAGCAACTGGAAAAGTTGCTATTAGCATGGAATATACTCCCTGGTTAAATCAAAAAAACATTCGCATCCATTCTTGGTGCGAATGTTTTTTATAAGAAAGCATAGAACTACGGGTTTCTCGCATAAGCAAAAAGAAAGCCCTAAGCAAATTTTTTCTAAAAAGATATTAAATTATAAAGTGAGGTGTTTTTAGATAAGGAATCATCCAACAGCTAGGCGACATCAGGAAGTAGCCCTAGGATAAGTCGCCATCGTTCCGGCCACTTACTGTGATGCCTTTATCTTCGTTGATTTGTTCCATTCGCCACGTTGCTAAACAGACGACCGACGCTTCGTTCTTATAAAAATTATGATATGAAAAACCTTTTATAAACCATTAAAACGAACTGAGTATGTCAAAATACTATAGTTCGAAATCATAAGAAAACTGAAATATATTCGAAATCGAATTTTATAGTCACATATTTCTTTAAATGTGTTATACTAATTAATAAATAAATTAAAAAAGTATAACTCATAATAGGGGGAAGTCGTATGAGAAAAACGAGAATTGCAATAAATGGATTTGGCCGTATTGGGCGAATGGTTTTTCGACAAGCGATAAAAGATAAAAATTTAAATGTGGTAGCGATTAATGCTAGTTATCCAGCTGAAACGTTAGCACATTTAATTAAATATGACAGCGTACATGGAATTTTAGACGAGGAAGTGAAACCGCTTCACAAAGGAATTATGGTAGGAGAAAGCCATGTTGAATTAGTTAATTCTCGAGTTCCAGAACAATTACCTTGGGAGGAACTAGCAATTGATGTCGTAATTGAAGCTACTGGAAAATTCAAAACGAAAGAAAGCGCTGGTGGGCATCTTCGTGCAGGAGCTAAAAAAGTAGTCATTACTGCACCAGGTAAAGAAGTAGATCAAACGATAGTAATGGGAGTTAACGAAGATGCTTATGATCCACAAAAGCATGATGTTGTTTCCAATGCTTCCTGTACTACAAACTGTCTTGCACCTGTTGTAAAAATTATTGATGATTATTTCGGTATTGAAAATGGGTTAATGACGACTGTACATGCTTTTACAAATGACCAAAAAAACATTGATAATCCACATAAAGACTTAAGAAGAGCTAGAGGTTGCACCCAATCTATTATCCCAACTTCTACTGGTGCAGCTAAAGCTTTGGGAGAAGTGCTCCCTCATTTAAATGGCAAACTTCATGGCATGGCTTTACGTGTACCAACACCTAACGTTTCATTAGTAGATCTTGTAGTGGATGTAAAAAAAGAAGTTACAGCTAGACAAGTTAATGAAGTATTTAAAAAAGCTGCCGATGCTGACTATAGCGGCATTATTCAGTATAGTGATGAGCCACTAGTGTCTATTGATTATACAACTACTGAATATTCCGCTATTATAGATGGTCTGTCAACGATAGTCATGGAGGGGCGCAAAATCAAAGTATTAGCATGGTATGATAATGAATGGGGCTACTCTAAGCGTGTATTGGATTTAACGAAACTTGTAGGTCATTATCTTGTTGAAAAGCATATGCAAATGAGCTAATTAACATCAAATGAATAAGTAGCAAAACTTTTTACGTTTGACACTTCTACAATATTATAATGTTCTTATCCCAAGTCGGTCTTGTAGGTAAAAATGATGGCGCTGACAATCAGTGGGGATAGTGAATGGCCCTACTGATTGAAGATTCACTTTATGGAAAATAAATTACATTTCAAGAACGGGCCTATGCAAAGTTCACTTTGAACGGAATGAAAATATTGCAATCCATATAGAAAACGTTTATACTTTTCGTTGTATTCAAATGAAACAATCATGCTATAATTATAGTTATGAGCTTTTCAGTTAAATGAAGAACACTATAAGGATGAAGTAGTGAATGGATACAAAGGGAAGGCATATCATTGTTGAACTTTGGAAATGCAATAAAGATGTATTAAATAACATAATAGAAATGAAACGGTTTTTCGTTGAAGCTGCTTTAAAGGCTGGAGCAGAAATAAGAGAAGTTACGTTTCATAAGTTTGCACCAATTGGAATAAGTGGTGTCATTATTATTTCTGAATCTCATCTTACAGTACATAGTTTCCCAGAACATGGCTATGCCAGTGTTGATGTATATACATGTGGATAAAATATTGATCCTTACATAGCGGTAGAATGTATATCACAACACCTGCAGGCAGGCAAAGTAGAAAAAATGGAAATTACAAGAGGAATGGGAACATTAAGTTTCAGCACAAAAAAATAAGTAATTAATATCCTTTTTCTATAGTTATTGTGTAAGTAGAAGAAAACAGAGCGTGAGGTACTTAACGTGCTGAATCAGAGTTTATATGGGGTTAGTGTTAAGCCAAGTTTTCTAAGCTGAGGGAAACAGATATTATGCGAAAATTGTAACATAATGAAAAAAGTGGGTTGATAGACATAACATAGTCTATCAACCCATTCTTGTCTATGTTTATAGTTTATTAGAAGAATTAGTTCTGAAGTAATTTACTAGTATGCTTTATGTACGTAAGGTCTGTTATGTCAAAGGCTTTTGTTATGTATGCGCTATTTGCTTTTGTTGTGATATAGAGGTTTTATGAAAAACATGTTAAAATGAAACTACTATACAATAGAATATCTATGTTATGAAGGTGGCTTTTTAAAATGGGTTTTCGGAATACCATTTCCAAATATTTTAGTAATCATGCTGAAACACAAGATAATCATTGGAATGCCAGTTTACAAACACATTATTATAAAACAACGAAAGAAAAAGCAATGCAAGCACTTGAAAATTTATTTGAACAGTCTTCAAAATATGACATTCATGCTATATCTAAAGAGCATGGAGAATTAAGTATACAAGTTAAAAAAGGGAAAAAAGCATTTATTATTGCAACAGTAATTATGGTACGACCGTATCAAACCGCTATTGATTTTTCTGTTACAACAGAATCTCAACTACCAATAGATTTTGGTTATAGTACAAAAGTCATTCAACAATTATATAGAGAAATAAATAAAGCATTACCTTTCATCACGAAACAAGACAGGTAACGGTTGAAATGAGGAGTGGGCAGAACGATGAGATGTTCAAATTGCCAAAATAAAAGCACAAAAGTACTCGATTCCAGACCAATAGAAGAAGGACAAGCAATTCGGCGAAGAAGAGAGTGTGAACGTTGTGGCTTCCGGTTTACAACATTCGAACGGATTGAAGATGTACCGTTGATCGTAGTGAAAAAAGACGGCGCGAGGCAAGAATTTAGTCGGGATAAGTTAGTTCGTGGCTTAATTAAAGCTTGTGAAAAACGCCCTGTACCGTTAGAAACCATTGAAGAGATTGCTTTAAATGTAGAAAAAGAATTACGAAATGAAGGTATTTCAGAAGTTCATAGTAAAGATGTAGGGGAACAAATTATGGACCGCCTTTCTGAGGTCGATGAAGTTGCATATGTACGTTTTGCTTCAGTATATAGACAGTTTAAGGATATAAATGTTTTCCTAGACGAGCTAAAGGATATTATGAATAATAATAAAGAATATAACACGGATGGAAAGGGTTAGATGGGGATGAACAGGATAGGCAAAATTTTACCCATTGAAGGATACTGGGTGGAATTTCAAGGAAATCTGCCAACGGATTATGCAAAATCATTAACTCATTTATACCAACCTTTAATTGGAATGGCTGCTATTATCCTGTATCAAACATTACTCCATGAACGAGAATTACAAGCTGATAAGCAAATTCCTCAGACGCATCACACTTTAATGAATTACTTAAATCTTCCTTTAGACGGGATTTACGTTGCCAGACGCAAATTAGAAGGCATTGGTTTACTTAAAACTTATGAGTTGAATAGCAATGATAATCGAGTGTTTACGTATGTGTTAAAGCCTGCTTTTTCGCCTGGGCAATTTTTTAAAGATCCAATGCTTTCTCAGCTTTTATACCATCATATTGGTAGAGAAAAATATGCCCATTTAGAGCAACATTATGCTGTAAACAAACAGTCAGTAGATGGTAATAATATAACTGCTTCCTTCCAAGATGTATTTCAAACGATTATTCCTGATTCCTTGCCAAAGGAGGAGCAGAAGCAAATACAGCAAGGCGTGAATTTAGATAATGTAGATTTTACTTCTGTTGAACATAGCTTGAAGCAACGTATGATTCCAACTAAAAAGGTACTTACAGCTTACAATCGTAAAGTAATAACCCAGATGATGTTACTATATGAGTTGGAAACATATGAAATAGAAAAAGCAATTTTGTGGGCTTTAACGGAAGAAAATAGATTGCATATAAATGAATTCAAAGCAGCTTGCTTTGATTTATTTCAGTCGAAAAATCAGGAAAAGTCTGTCCGTCTCGTAGAAAAAGTGACTAAAGAAGTGCATAAGGGAGAAGAACCAGTAGGAAGTACGAAAGAAGAACAGCTCATTTATCATTTGGAGCATATTTCGCCTAAACAATTGTTGGAAGATTTGTCAAGTGGCCATCATGCTTCTGAACAAGACCTACGATTAATCGGCGACATTATGACATCACAAGGATTGCCAGCACCTGTTATGAATGTTTTAATACATTATGTACTTTTGCAAACAAATATGAAGTTATCTAAAAATTATTTATCTAAGATTGCTAGTCATTGGTCTAGGGCTAATTTAAAAACTGCGAAAGAAGCAATGGCTTTTGCGAAAAAAGAAGTAACTAATTATAAAAATTCAAAAAAGCCAACTAGAAAAACGCAATCGAAAGAAGTCGTTCCCGATTGGTTTAAACAACAAAAAAAGCAACAAAAACAGGAAGTTGCTGCTACGAAGGAAGACAAAGTGGATGAAGTGCAAGAGCAGAAAGAAATTGAAATGCTGTTAAAGCAGTATTCAAGCTATAACAAATAAACGCATTATCAAGGATGATGGATATGAAACCAGTACAATCGACGTTGCAAAAATGGATGAGACAAAACCAAAATTTTCAGGAGCACTATGCTAAAATTCGCCAAGAAATATTAAGTGACCCGGAAATAAAAGCACTTATAGCTGAGCATCCAGAGTTAACTAAGAAAGAAATAGATAAAAACTTAATTAAACTACATGAGTTTAAGACACAGTCTAAACAATGTAGTCACTGTACATGTTTTAATGATTGCATGAATATGATTCAAGGGTACTCCCCCGTGTTAAACGTCGAAGGTGGAGAGATCCATTTGTCCTATGAAAAATGTTATCGGCGAATTGATTATGAAAAGCAGCGAGAACAACAGCAATTAGTTCAAAGCTTATATATGCCTAAACAGATATTGGAAGCTAAAATTGATCATATTGATGCTGATCCAAAACGTAGCCAAGCTGTTCGAGAAATTGTGAAGTTTATAAGTGGTTGTGAACAAGAAATTCCTTCTAAGGGATTGTATTTATACGGTCCTTTCGGTGTAGGAAAAACTTATTTCCTCGGGGCGCTTGCTAATAAATTAAAAGAAATGTATATCTCTTCAGCATTAATTTATATGCCTGAATTTGTAAGAGAAATGAAGGCTTCGATGAAAGATGACTCGTTGAATAAAAAATTGGCGTATTTTAAAAAGACGGATGTTCTTATGCTTGATGATATAGGTGCGGAGATGCAATCCCCGTGGTTTCGCGATGAAATTCTAGGGTCTTTATTGCAGTATCGTATGATGGAAGGGTTACCCGTATTTTTCACTTCCAATTACAGCATGGAAGAACTTGAAACACACTTAGCTTCTACTAGAAATGGTGTGGAAGAAGTGAAAGCAGGTCGTATCATTGAGCGAATGAAACAAGTGAGCCAACCAGTAGCCGTTTTTGCTGAAAACAGGCGAACGTAATAATCCATTGATATTTCTAGTAAACTTGTTTCTTTCTTTTTGGAATAATGGTGATTGATATGGACCGTTCCTCTATCATGGAAATGAATCTCTAACCTAAGAGAGAACATAAATCCAAGTGAAAATTTCACTTGGATTTTCCAATTACACTAAAAGAAAGTATAAAAATTTAAAGATTTATAGTATAAGAAAAACTACAGCTCCCACTATAAATAAAGATAAGCCAATTTTTTTCTAATAAGTTAAGAAAGCACAAATTAGGTGCTTGTGTATAAAGAAAAAACCGAATAGCCACGTCCTTCTCCATCGCCCAGCAACTAGGCGACTTCACGAAAACGCCTATGATAAGTCATCATTGGTTCTTAGCTAAGAGGAAGACCGACTAAAAAGGGGCTTGCCACCCTGAGCCTTTGTTCCACTATAAGAAAGTATAAAAGTTTTAAGGGTTATAGTATAAGAAAAACTATGCCAATCGCCATAAGACTTGGCGACGACAAGTCAAGTTTTTCTAATAAGAGGTAGGATTTAAATACCTCTATTATAATAAAAAAGCATTATTAACATTTCTATTTTTATCGATCTTTACTAGTTTTTACTGATTACTCATTATTTTCACCCTTTGTCCATATAATGTAACAGTTTGGTTGGATGAGGGTGATATGTATTGGTGGAATTATTTATCGAGTCAGATAAAGAAGTCATTCGTTTCTGTGAAAAGATGCGCCAGCATAATAAACAGATTAACCTGTATTGGAAAACACATAAAGAATGGGGGAATCATTTACAATTTGATGCAAATATTCCAAATCAAGTACTTATCCCAGCAATTGCGAAATCTTTAACGAATGTATTTATTACACACCGTATGGGAAAATGGATAACGTCGGTTATAGAAGATTATTATTTTTATACAGATACAAATGAAAAGGAAAAGATCTTAGAGTTAACGAATTGGGTAATGACTGGTACGGATAAAGATAGCCTATTTGTAAGAAAAAATGAAAACCCACAGCAGCTACTTGAATCACTCTTCATTGCAAACATAAAAGATACATCGACCATTCACTATGACTCATTAGTGAAATTTCGACTAAAAGTATTTCAGGATAATGTTGTTCATTATGTCGGTCTTGCAATTGATGAGTATAAAAGAGAAGAAGAGCACCAAGAATTCATTAATATGCTAAGAGGTTTCGTCTTAAATCGTAAATCTTCTGTACCTCATATTTATATGGTACAAGGTGAAACATTTTCTTTTTACAATGGCAACGGTAAACCTCTTTCACGGCTAGAATTACGAATGTTGATGCAAAAAGAACCATTGTATTTAGTAGGTTTGGATGATAATGAGTTTAATTTAGCTCCACTTATTGCGATGGCACCTGAGCATATTTATATTTATGGAGATGAGCCGTCAGAACCAAAAACGTTAACAGTGATTAATGTATTTCAGGAAAGAGTGACTTTTGAACCACTTCGCAAGTTTCCATTCTCTCACTATATGCAGAAAGAACAACAATAGGCTTGCTTTTTCTATAATCAAGCGCTATAATACAAATTATATTATTATTAACTTAACAATCGGCGATGAAAAGGACAAGAATCATTTACGAGGTAGGATAGAGAAGGGAATCATTGGCTGGAAGTTCCCGCTTACTAGGAATGGTTTACCACCTTCGAGCCCTGTTGCGATAGCAAAGCAACAGCGTACCATCTACGTTATAGATGAATGAAGCCGTAATGATTTACGGGAATTAGGGTGGAACCACGACGTGACCAACGCTCGTCCCTTTGCAAATAAGCAAAGGGATGGGCGTTTTTTAATTTGACGAGGAGTGATGATAATGGCAGAAGAATTAACTTTTGTATTTCCAGACGGAGCAGAAAAAGCTTTTCAAAAAGGCGTAACTGGCGAGGAGGTTGCCGGTTCCATTTCCTCTGGATTAAAAAAACAGGCATTAGCTATTAAGTTAGATGGTATACCGTTTGATTTAAGACGTAAATTAGACCATGGTGGATCCATAGAAATTATTACGAACAAAGATGATGCGGGTATAGAAATTATGCGTCATTCGACAGCTCATTTAATGGCTCAAGCGATTAAGCGATTGTATAAAGATGTGAACTTTGGTGTCGGTCCAGTAATTGAAGAAGGTTTTTATTATGATATGGACATGGAGCATTCGATTACACCTGAAGATCTGCCGAAAATTGAAAAAGAAATGAAAAAAATAATAGACGAAGCTCTAGAAATAGAACGTTTAGAAGTATCAAGAGAAAATGCTATAGAAATGTTTCAAGACGACCCCTTGAAGCTAGAGCTAATTGATGCCATCCCAGAAGATGAACAAGTTACGATTTATAAACAAGGAGAGTTTTTTGATTTATGTCGCGGAATTCACGTACCTTCTACAAATAAAATTAAGGCTTTTAAGCTGTTAAGTATTTCAGGTGCTTATTGGCGTGGGGATAGTAATAATAAACAATTACAACGCATTTATGGAACGGCGTTTGCAAAACAAAGTCAAGTGGAAGCTTATTTAAAGTTGTTGGAAGAACGTAAAGAACGTGACCATCGGAAACTAGGTAAGGAATTAGATATTTTTACTATCTCGCAAAAGGTAGGACAAGGTCTACCGCTTTGGCTTCCAAAAGGTGCGACAATCCGTAGAATTATTGAACGCTATATTGTTGATTTAGAGGAACGTCTTGGTTATGACCATGTCTATACGCCTGTATTGGGAAGTGTCGAGTTATATAAGACGAGCGGGCATTGGGATCACTATCATGAAGATATGTTCCCAGAGATGAAGATGGACAACGAAGAATTAGTACTAAGACCAATGAATTGCCCACATCATATGATGGTATACAAAAATCAGCTGTACAGCTATCGGAGTCTTCCTGTACGTATTGCTGAGCTTGGAACAATGCATCGTTATGAGATGTCTGGAGCATTAGCTGGGTTACAGCGTGTGAGAGCCATGACTTTAAATGATGCCCATATTTTTGCTCGTCCAGATCAATTAAAAGATGAATTTATTCGTGTTGTTGAGCTTGTGCAAAAAGTATATGAGGATTTTGGTATTAAGGATTATTATTTCCGCTTATCCTATCGTGATCCCGAAGATAAAGAGAAATATGTGGACAACGATGCGATGTGGGAAAAAGCACAAGCAATGCTTAAAGAGACGATGGAAGAACTACAAGTAGATTATGTAGAAGCTGAAGGTGAAGCAGCGTTTTATGGTCCAAAGCTGGATGTACAAGTGAAAACAGCATTAGGAAAAGACGAAACATTGTCAACCGTTCAACTTGATTTTCATCTTCCTGAACGATTTGATTTAACATATATTGGTGAAGATGGTCAACATCACCGCCCGGTAGTTATTCATCGCGGTGTCGTTTCTACAATGGAACGTTTCGTTGCATTCCTCATTGAAGAATATAAAGGTGCGTTCCCTGTATGGCTTGCTCCTGTTCAGGTAAAAGTGATTCCAGTGTCTCCAAAGGCGCATTTGAATTATGCGAAACAGGTTGCTGATAAATTAAGGTTAGAAGGAGTAAGGGTTGCAGTAGATGAGCGTGATGAAAAGATTGGTTATAAAATTCGAGAGGCCCAAACGCAAAAAATACCATTTGCGCTTGTTCTAGGTGATAATGAAGTGAACGAACATGCTGTAAATATTCGCCGTTACGGGGAAAAAGAAACAGAAACGGTTTTGCTTGATGCGTTTATCGCTATGATTAAGCAGGAAATTGACAATAAAGTTTTGCACAAAGCTAAATAATAGTAGCTAATTTCGCTTATCACTAGTGTTTTATGGAGAAAACTCTCGTTCATTGCCTCATAATATTAACCTTTATATTGTATACATTCTATATTATGCAGCTGATTGGCTGGATTGAGTTCGGTATTCTACTGGACTTAATCCAGCCAATTTTCCTTTTGAACGTTCATGGTTGTACCAGTAGATATATTCTTCAATCCGTCTTTTTAATTCTTCAT
>NZ_JABXHF010000105.1:0-9818 GCF_013393565.1 Virgibacillus sp. | reverse complement strand
GAATACAATGTCTGATATTAAAATGTATGATGTAATCATTGCAGGAGCAGGCCCAGCCGGAATGACTGCGGCTGTCTATGCCTCTCGAGCTAATCTAGAGACATTAATGATTGAACGTGGTATACCAGGTGGCCAGATGGCGAATACAGAGGATGTTGAAAACTATCCAGGTTATGATCATATTTTAGGACCAGATTTATCAAATAAAATGTTTGAGCATGCGAAAAAGTTCGGCGCTGCGTATGCGTATGGTGATATTAAAGAAGTAATTGATCATGGAGCGTACAAAACGATTGTTGCTGGACAAAAAGAATACCATACGCGAGCACTTATTATAACTACTGGTGCACAATATAAAAAACTAGGCATCCCTGGGGAAGAAGAGCTTAGCGGTCGAGGGGTTTCTTATTGTGCTGTTTGTGATGGAGCGTTTTTCAAAGATAAAAACCTTGTTGTTATTGGCGGGGGAGACTCTGCTGTGGAAGAAGGCATTTATTTAACGCGATTCGCTAACAAAGTAACCATTATTCACCGCCGTGATGAATTACGTGCCCAACGTATTTTGCAAGATCGCGCTTTTGACAATGATAAAATCGACTTTATTTGGGATACTGTCGTAGAAAAAATAAACGAAGGCGCCGGGAAAGTAGGAAGTGTTACTTTAAAGAACAATAACACTGGTGAAACCTATGATCATGAAATCGATGGTGTATTTGTTTATATCGGTATGGTACCTTTAAGTGAACCTTTTACATCGTTGGGTATTACCAATGAGGAAGGGTATATTCCAACAAATGAAAATATGGAAACAAAAATTCCTGGTATATTTGCTGCTGGTGATATTCGCGAAAAAACGTTACGTCAAATTGTTACAGCGACTGGTGATGGAAGTATTGCAGCTGAACAGGCCATTAAATATGTGGAAGATTTAATGGAAGAGTTAAAAGCAACACATTCGTAATTAGAGGTTTCTTTTAAGAAAAATTTACGATGAGTCATTGCTTTTTAATCGCGCTGTAATATAAGCGCAATATTCATGGGTTATAATAAAAATAACTAATTGACCCCCTTTTAATAGATAGATTAGTTAATGGACACAGATCACGTATCTGTGTTTTTTTCTGTTTTTAGACGCAAAGTATAATAAAAACGACAGTGATTTTTCCAAAATACTCGGGTGATAGACAAGTTTTTGCTAAAAGAAGAAAGACGAAGATACTGAAGCAAAAAACTCTGTTTTCCTCTCTCGTTAGTAGCGCTCCATTAGTATATGTTTCCATCCCCATATCGTAGTGCTTGTCATTCTCTTGCTGTTAGGAAGTTTCATTTTCAACATAAAACTAGTATAATTAGAAAGGGAAAGAAAGTTTGTTTTTTAGTTTCTGTTCATTTAGAGGTGATAGGAATGCAACAAGTAGCAAATTGCATATTATTAAAACAAGACCACATTTTATTATTAAAAAAACCGAAGCATGGCTGGTATGCAATGCCTGGTGGAAAGATGGAATCTGGTGAAACGATAAAAGAAGCCGTTATTAGAGAATATAAAGAAGAAACCAATTTGACAATTCAAAATCCGCGTTTAGCTGGGGTATTTACATTCACTGTTTTACAAGATGATCAACAAACGAAAGAATGGATGATGTATACATTTACTTGTCAAGACTACAGCGGTAAACTGGCAGACTTTTGTAGAGAAGGAGAGCTACAATGGGTTCCCGTGAATCAAGTGTTACAGTTGCCGATGGCTGAAGGTGACCGGTTAATTTATAGGCATATTTTTGAAAATAAACATGTTGTATCAGGAGCTTTTACTTATACACCTAAAGATGATTTGATTACCTATCGAATAGATGGTTCCTCCGATATGAAGTAATTTTTTAATGTCATTCTGCAAGGAAGCCAATGAAAGAGGGAGATAATGAATATGAGTGAAAATCTTGAAACAAAATTAGTAATTATTACAGGAATGTCAGGTGCCGGTAAAACAGTTGCAGTGCAAAGCTTTGAAGATTTAGGGTACTATTGCGTTGACAATCTTCCTCCTACATTATTGCCAAAATTTATTGAACTCATGAGAGATTCTACAAACAATATACAGCGGGTAGCTATTGTCATGGATTTACGTGCTAGAGAATTTTTTGATTCCTTGTTTGAAGCTTTAGATACTTTAGCAGATGAAGAATGGTTAGATGAACATGTTCTATTTTTAGATGCAAAAGATGAAAAGCTTGTCAGTAGGTATAAAGAAACGAGGCGCTCACACCCGCTGGCGGTTGGAGGTTTACCGCTTAATGGAATCCGGCAAGAACGAGAAATATTGGATGAGCTAAGAGGAAGAGCACAAAGAATTATTGACACGACGAATTTAAAGCCGAGAGAACTTCGTGAAAAGATTGTTCAAAAGTATTCAGAAGAAGATCAAGAAGTATTTTCTGTGCACATGGTTTCATTTGGTTTTAAATATGGTCTACCAATTGACGCCGATCTTGTATTCGATGTTCGTTTTTTGCCAAATCCTCATTATGTAACAAATTTACAACCACTAACAGGTTTAAATAAAGATGTATCCTCTTATGTATTTCGCTGGACAGATACACAAAAATTTATCGTAAAAGTACTTGATTTATTGCAATTCATGTTACCACAATATAAAAAAGAAGGAAAGTCGCAATTGGTCGTCGCAATTGGTTGTACTGGTGGGCAGCATCGCTCCGTTGCACTGGCTGAATATTTCGCTAAAGAGTTGCATAAAGGCTATATTACACATGTCACGCATCGTGATATTGATAAAAGAAAGGGACATTAATATGACTGAGGAGAAACGTCCGAATGTGGTAGTTGTTGGAGGTGGAACGGGGATGCCTGTCCTACTCCGAGGTCTTAAGGATTTACCTATTGATTTAACAGCATTAGTTACTGTAGCCGATGATGGAGGAAGTACGGGAAGGTTACGTAATGAAATGGCAATTCCTGCTCCGGGGGATATTCGTAACGTGATTGCAGCTTTATCTGATGCTGAACCCATGTTAATTGAATTATTTCAGCATCGTTTTGATGTTTGTAATGGCTTATCTGGTCATTCACTTGGAAATTTACTTTTAGCAGCAATGAGTTCGATTACGGGAAATTTTAATATGGGGATTAGAGAAATCTCTCGTGTCTTAAATGTGAAAGGAAAAATATATCCGATCTCAAACGATAACATGTCGCTCCATGCTGAAATGGAGGACGGGACAATCGTGTCTGGGGAGTCGAAAATTCCTTTATCTAACAAAAAAATAAAACGTGTTTTTTTAAGCCCACAGCCTGTTGAACCATTACCAAATGCAGTACGTGCTTTAAATAATGCAGATTTAATCGTTATTGCACCTGGTAGCTTGTATACAAGTATTATGCCGACCATCATTATGCCACAAATAGCAGAAGCAATAAAAAATGCAAAATGTCAAGTGGTATATGTTTGTAATGTCATGACGCAAGAGGGGGAAACTACTGGTTATACAGCTGCTGACCACGTGCAAGCTATTTGTGATCATATTGGAGAAGCAAGCGTTGATGCGATTGTCGTACATAATGAACCCATTGAAAAAACGATAAGAGAGATGTATGCAGAGGAAAACGCTTCTCCTGTGGTATATGATATAGAGCGTTTAATAGGTATGGGACTGCAAATTATAGAGGGAGATATTATTGATCCGACACAGCCTACATTAAGGCATGATAATTATAAAATTGCATCATTGCTTTATTCGCTTTTGAACAAATGAGTATTGTAGATATGCTAATTTTGTATTGCAACCAGTGTAATAGGAGCAAGAAAATGGTCGCTTTCACAGAAAAATTTATTTTAAAAACAAAACAATGTAATATCTAGCCTTCATGGCCTTTCATAGCACCTACTATTGATCTGTAGAAGGGAGGGATAAGTATGTCCTTTGCTTCCGAAATAAAAAAAGAATTAACAGCAATCGAAGTAGATGATTGCTGTAAATATGCTGAATTAGCTGCATTAGTTCGAATGAATGGGGCTATTTCAATATCAAAGCAAAAATATACTTTGGATATACAGACGGAAAATGCTGCTATAGCGAGAAGGATTTATTCGTTAATTAAAGCAACTTATGATATAAGAGTGGAATTATTAGTAAGAAAGAAAATGAAATTGAAAAAAAATAATGTATATATTGTTCGTTTGAATGAAGGTGTAAGACCAATTTTAGTCGATCTCCATATTTTGCAAGAACCAATGACGTTTAATCGGGTTATTTCTGATCACCTTATTCATAAGTCTTGTTGTAAGAAAGCTTATTTGCGTGGAGCATTTCTTGCAGGTGGGTCAGTGAACAATCCAGAGACGTCTTCTTACCATCTGGAAATTTTTAATATTTATGAGGAACATAATAATTCACTTTGTAATTTGCTTAACCAATTTGAGTTACATGCTCGTAAATTAGAACGGAAAAACGGGTATATTGTTTATATAAAAGAAGCAGAGAAAATTTCAGAATTCTTAAGTATAATTGGTGCTTATAATGCTCTATTTAAATTTGAAGATGTGCGTATTGTCCGAGATATGCGCAATTCGGTTAACCGTATTGTTAACTGTGAAACAGCAAACTTAAATAAAACAATCGGAGCAGCTTTTCGCCAAATTGAAAACATACAGTTCATTGATCGTACAGTTGGTTTGGAGCAGCTACCAGAAAAGCTCAAGGAAATTGCTGTTCTACGTGTGAAACACCAAGAAGTTTCCTTGAAAGAATTAGGCGAATTAGTAGAAAGTGGTAAGATATCTAAATCAGGTGTAAATCATCGTTTGAAGAAAATCGATGACTTCGCCGAAAAAATTAGAAATGGCGAGTTTGTACCTTAATCTTTGCTTACAAAATGTACCATGATATAATGGTTGTAAATTATAAATGTTTTGCATAGATGAGATAACACTTGGAGGGGGATTTTCTCCTCTTCCATGTTGTAGTAATAGTTTGCATAAAGTAAAAGCAATATGTGAAGGCTTTTAGGTTGATGATAGCGATATCGGAGGATAATGATAACGCTTTCTGTAGAGGGAGAGAGGATGATCTAATTGGTTGAACGGATAATTAAAGTAAATCTTTCTACTGGTCTACAAGCTAGACCAGCAGCGGAATTTGTTCAAGAAGCAAATCGTTTTCATGCTCATGTTTTCATTGAAAAAAATGGAAAAAAAGTGAACGCAAAAAGCATTATGGGATTAATGAGCATAGCTATAGTTGCTGGAGAAGAGATTACACTTATCGCTGACGGAACAGATGAGGAACAGGCTATTGAAAGGTTAACAAAGTTTGTTTCTGAAACATAGAAAGCCACCCAAAAAGGGTGGCTTTCTATGCTCTTTATTCAGGTTTACGCTCTAGTACCTTATCAATTAAACCATATTCTACAGACTTTTCAGCTGTCATGAAGTTATCACGATCTGTGTCACGTTCAATGACTTCAATTGGCTGTCCTGTTCGTTCAGAAAGGATTTGATTGATTTTTTCACGCATTTGAATGATTCGACGTGCATGAATTTCAATGTCTGTTGCTTGCCCTTGTGTTCCACCTAGTGGTTGATGAATCATTACCTCACTATTAGGTAATGCGTAACGCTTGCCTTTGGCACCCGCAGTTAATAGGAATGCCCCCATAGATGCTGCCATTCCTGTGCAGATTGTAGAAACATCTGGCTTAATGAGTTGCATCGTATCGAAAATTGCCATGCCGGCAGTGATTGATCCACCTGGTGAGTTGATGTATAGTGAAATATCTTTTTCAGGATCCTCTGCGTCTAGAAATAATAATTGGGCTACAATGGAATTTGCAACGTTATCGTCAATCGCACTTCCTAACATAATGATTCGATCTTTAAGTAAGCGTGAGTAAATGTCATAGGCGCGTTCACCGCGGTTAGTTTGTTCAATTACTGTTGGTATTAAATTCATAACAATTATCCTCCTCTATCTATTCGTATATCTTTGATATCGATATATTTATCATAACTAATAGGTCAAATAAGGTCAAACAATAAACATTGAAGTTTGACAAATATACTTCCATTTATTCCCGTTTTCTATGAAAATAAACATACAAAAGAAAAAAGGGCTTGTTTATTGTTAGAATACAGGTTATAATATTCTATGTGTCTTCATTCAAAATAATGATATGCGCCCGTAGCTCAGGGGATAGAGCAACGGTTTCCGGTACCGTGAGTCGGGGGTTCAAATCCCTCCGGGCGTGCTTAAAGCCATAATGGCGCGGTTTATACTCGCATTTCAGACGGAAAGCTTATCGGAAGGTCTTACGGTTTCCAGTAGGGTAAATTCGAAATTTATATGACGTATTTAGGCGTCTCTTTTGTTACTTTTTACGAAGTAATGAAAGGGGCGTTTTTTGTTGTCTGAACGTAAAGGAAAGTCGATTGTACGAAAAAGGGGCGTTAAACCAAAAGTTGACCGATCTACTGATGAAATATTCTCGGACAAGTCGCTCAACTTATCGTTAAATGACGCATTAGAATATTTCGTTGCATTTAAAAAGACGGAGGTATGGTAAGGCATCAATTTTGTAGAAATTATATTTTAAACGGTGGAGATATTTTCACCTTACAAAGGATTGCTGACGTGCAGAAATATCAACGACAAGAAAATACATCCAAAGACGGATGAAGATATTAAAAAACAGCATGCAATGTTCAGTCCAGTTGTGAGATTAAGGCATAGGAACAAATAAAAACACAAGACGCATTGTAATATTAAGTGCAACACCTAAAAATGTGGCTAAAACCAAACAGCCCACAACAGTTTCGTGTAAAATGTAAGTAACTATACCAACACATACACGGAGGTACTATTATGAGCTACAAACATCTTACCACATTTGAAAGAGCACGTATAGAAACATTAAAAGACCAAGGAATATCTATACGTACCATTGCTAAAAAACTGAATCGATCACCATCCACCATCTCAAGGGAATTAAAACGTAACTAACCAGTCGGCGTATTTTCAATCACGCCCATATTAAGTATATGCACCTTTATTCCGCGATCAAACAAGCTGCGGATTATCTGAGCGTCACCTGCCGACCTAGCAAATCGATCAAGTTTTGTAACGACTATTGTGTCGCCAGTTTGTACTGTATTTAGTAGTGCTTGAAACTCAGGTCTTTCCGACTTTGTTCCCGTCCATTTTTCGGCGTAAATCTTGCCGCAACCTTCTGTGTCACTTTAGACGTTATTATGTACTTTTATGACCGATATTTTGCATGTTGGGATATAGCCATCATCTCGGAAACTCTGTATACTAATTGAATTTTAACCTGAAAAGTCGAATTCCCGTACGATAAGGATTCGATTTTTTAGATTCACTTATTCCACTAAAGCATTCTATAGTTGAAGAACATTCATCAAACCCAATACTATTGAAAATATTAGAGAGCTTACTAATATAAATATTGTTTGTAAATACATAAAAGATATGATTGTACGATTGCCCTTTATGTTACCTATATTTTTAGCAACTTTTAAATGGAGTGGTACAAAATAGAGAGAAAAGAGAATTCCTCCTGATAGTGAAATACATAAATAAACAATTACAAAATTTGAGGTTAATTCGGCCACTAAACTTGAAATTATAAAAAATGGAACTCCTGTCCATATAAAAAAAGTTACAGCTAATAATACCAATGCCATAAGTACCAACATAAAGTTCCTTTTTAACACCTCTAAATAACTATTAAGATATAAGTTCAATGCTTTCACTTCCTTTCTAAAGTATTTGCACCCATTAGCTTAAGAACAGCATATTATAGCTTTTTCAAAATTATTTACATTTACTAAAACACTACCATCATCCATTATAATATTAACCGGAGCATTAGTAAGCTTTTGTTTTTAGCTAAGTCAATAAGTTCTTGATCTTGTGATCAATCCACCCAAACCTCATACTTATTACTTGCGCCTTTGTTCTTCGAAATACTTCAACAATTTATCTTTTTTAAAAGAGTTTTAGATTTATATGTAGAATTAAGTAATATAAGAGCGCTCCTAAATAATTTAAAAAGGGGATTTTTTTATGAGAAAATTATTCGTTGTTTTATTAGGGTTTTTTCTTGTTTTTTCAGCTTCATCCATGACTTTTGCAGAATCAGTACAACAAAATACGTCAAACAATATCACTCCAGCACATCTTGAAATTATTCAAGATACACTCAACACGCCAAATCCTGACGGTACTCCAGCTCAAATCACTAACAACGAATCTCAAGATTCAATTTCTACTCAAGCAACTTATGGCATGATTACACCAGTTTTTATAAGAGCATCTGATAATTATACTCAAGTTTATGTATACTTAACTTATACTGGGAATAAGGCTGCTAATGCTGTAAAGTTCAGTAAAATGGATATCATGCACAGTTCAGTACTTAATCGTACGGTATATAAATCATTTCCAGCAAAAACTTATAATTTTGGCATAGCATCTACTTATCACACTACTTATATTGGCACTGCAACTGTACCAACAAACCAAACAAAAGTAAGAGTCTCAGATTCTGGTCTAATGGTATATGTAACAAGCTCCGGTTGGTTGATTACCACGAATATTATTGGACAATGGCCAATTCAATAAAACTTTATACTTATTGATTAAAGAAACTAAGGTACAGATTAGAAGTAACTGTTGGTATAGTTAAAGTACTCTATGCGATTATATGCTATAGAGTACTAATATCGAGATGCTCTCTTGAGCATCTCTCATTTCTTTTTTTATGGAGGTGATTACGTGGATCATGATGAGTACAAAGCATATTTGAAGCAGCAATATTCCCATAGGGTTCGACCGTTACAATCAGTTAATGACGTTATCTCCGCATTTCAAAAAAAATTAGATATTGCCGAAACAGAATTATCAGAATCCGAAGTTATTTTCTTAAAAATGACAATGCTTAACTATATTAATGCACACAAAAACGACCCTATAAAATCTAACTTGGATAACTTAAATTTCATTTCGTATGAAGTAGTAAGAAATGAAAAAAGTGATTATTACTACAATCAGATGAGGATTACATCTGATAATGAAAGAATACTTGTCATTATTGAATCCCAGTTAAACGCAATAACCTCCAATTGCGAAGAACTAAAAGTGGATATGCTTATCGAACGTGGAATCGACACATCTCATGTTAATCAAGAAACACCTGAGTTTTTTGCATATCTAATGCTTTTTGATTCTCATAATGAGAATCATTGACTACGACAGAGGATAAAAAGACAACATTTTATAGAAGAGTGAAAGAGTTACAGGAAAATTAATTCTCGATTTTAAGAGTCTATTCTCGGATAGCGTCAGGGAAACGTGCTTAGTTGTTGTAAATCCGCATTTTCTTGACGCCACCCGTAATACTGCATCAAAATAAGAACAGTTATTGCGTAAATTAATTTTACGCTAAAATGCCTTGATTAATTACATAAATTTTAGGCAAAAGGATAAAAATTATTTTTTCGAATTGGAATTGTTAAAGGGGACCCCATTGTCAAGACACAAATTTTAAATATTTAAGGTGGGGGAGCTATGGAGCTCCTTTAAGGGAAGGGGTATTAACATTTTTTTCATTATTATTCTCAATCATAGGAATTTGGTGGTCAAGGAGGGGCTTCACAACGAAGTTCCTATGGATGAGAGGGGGTATTCTTTTATGAATAATAAACAAACTCAGGTGTCTGGTAATTTAGCGATTGATGTAGTCGCTTTTGGTTATAGAATGCAAAATAGTTTCGAATTTCTTGTCTA
>NZ_JABXHF010000104.1:0-9859 GCF_013393565.1 Virgibacillus sp. | reverse complement strand
ACTCCCAGCACAGACCCAAAGCTGGGCGCCTCAAGCCTGCACAAGGAACTTCATCGATGTGCCCTTTGGCGAATTTTTAGGCTCGCCTTCAGGTGCGGAGAACTGACTAGAATACTGCACCATTCCTTATTCTACATAAATTATATCATATATTTTAGAAAAAAACTATGGGTTAATAATCTCTTTGGCCAAAATAAATGGCTAAATCCATCAGATTAGAATTTTCTACGCCTGCAGCTTGCAGAGATTCTTTTGCTTTAAGAAGATATTGTTCTTTTTTCTCAATAGCACCATTTATACCAAGCAATTTTGGATACGTACTCTTTAAATTAAGCGCATCACTACCTACCGGTTTACCTAGCTTTACTTCATCACCAGTAACATCCAATATATCATCTTGAACTTGAAAAATAAGTCCTAAATAAGAAGCAAAAAGTTGTAATTCGTGCAATTGCTTCTCTGTAGCCCCTCCTAGGTATGCTCCTGCATGGACAGCGTAGCGAAGTAACTCACCTGTTTTTAAAGTATGTACACGTTCAAGCTCTTGTAAAGTAATCGCTCGATCTTCTGCTTCCATATCTAAAATCTGTCCAGCGACCATCCCTTTTGGGCCACTTGCTTCAGCTAATAGCGCTATTAATTCTGCTTTTTGGGCAGCTGTAAGTTTGTCATCTTTACTTATTATTTCAAAGCTGTAAGTCAACAAAGCATCGCCAGCTAATACAGCTGTAGCTTCACTAAAAGCTTTATGATTGGTTAGTTTACCTCTACGATAATCATCATCATCCATTGCGGGTAAATCGTCATGAATTAATGAATAAGTATGAATCATTTCCAGTGCTGCAGCGGAACTTAAAGCTACAGTTATATCCTTTTGAAACGCTTCATAGCTTGCAAGTAATAATATTGGTCTTAATCGTTTACCGCCAGCTTCTACTGAATAAGTCATTGACTGCTTTAATGCAGGAGGAACTTGTAAAGCTTGCATATACTTTTTTAAAGCACTGTCTATGAATTGTTTTTTTTCCTCTAAATACATCTCCATTTTTCGTTCCACGTTTATTCTTCCTCCTGAAGTGGGAATCCTTCTAATTCTCCCTGTTCGTTCATAATTTTGGTCATTTTTTCTTCTACTTGGTTTAACTTATCCGTACAAAGTTTCGACAGCTTCATGCCATCTTGATAGTAGCTGATTGCCTTTTCTAATGGAACGTCTCCTGTTTCCAGCTTTTCTACAACTTCCTCTAACTGTTGCATCGCTTCTTCAAATGATAATTCTTCCTCAGTCATTTTGACTCTCCTCCTTTGTTTCTATAACTTTACACTTTAAAAGTCCATCTGCTAAACGTAAAGAAATCGCATCCTCCCGTTCAACAGCATGCACAGACTTAATAATCTGTCCTGCACTTGTATAAGGAATAGAAAATCCCCTCTTCATTATTGCTAATGGATTAAGCAAGCTTAATTTATCCATTTCATTATGAAGTTTTTTTACCTTGTCTGTATGTAGTTGTTTCATCACCATATATTGTTGTTTCACTAATTGTTGAAGCTGTTGTTTTCCTCTTTCTACTTGTTTTCCAGGATGTTGAACGGTGAACCGAGCCCATAAGTGCTCGTAGGACTTATTACTTGCTTCCTTCGTATGTAACATCGCTTTTTGTAATTGCTCTATTTTCCCATCTAATTCTTGTTCTTTTTGTTTCAGCAACTGATAAGGGTAGCGAAAAGCATATGACTGTTTAAGTCTAAAAAGGTGTTTTTGCTGTTGTTTCCATTTTTCTTGCATATCTTTCGTCGCCATGCGTTTTAGTGTAGCAATCTTATCTTTAAGATCTTGACTCGACGGTACAGCAATTTCTGCAGCAGCCGTAGGGGTTGGGGCTCGTAAATCAGCTACAAAATCACTTATTGTCGTATCCGTCTCGTGCCCAACCGCAGAAATGATAGGAATGTTAGAATGAAAAATAGCTTTCGCCACTATTTCTTCATTAAAACTCCAAAGCTCTTCAATCGATCCGCCGCCTCTTCCAACAATTAACAGGTCAAAGTCTCCCTTTTGATTGGCAATTTCAATGGCCTGTTTAATGGATCGAGCAGCTGCTTCTCCTTGAACTAATACAGGCAGTACAATCATTTTAACAATTGGATACCTGCGTTTGATGGTCGTGATAATATCACGTATCGCCGCTCCCGTTGGCGAAGTGATAATGCCTATTTTCTGCGGTAATGGGGGGATCGCCTTTTTATAGGCTTGGTCAAAGAAGCCTTTCTTCTGCAATTTTTCTTTTAACTGCTCATACGCAACATACAGTGCTCCTATCCCGTCTGGTTCCATATGCTGAATGTATAGTTGATATTGGCCGTACACTTCAAATACACTAA
The DNA here is from genome assembly GCF_013393565.1 of Virgibacillus sp. Lineage (NCBI taxonomy): Bacteria > Bacillati > Bacillota > Bacilli > Caryophanales > Bacillaceae > Virgibacillus > Virgibacillus sp. The sequence goes on along the minus strand of NZ_JABXHF010000104.1, from coordinate 7,474 downwards.
TTTCTCCTTTAATCAGTACATTCATTCCATTTTCTGGAACAAATTTTAAAAATCGGTTATTCCCCGCAAACATCACTGCTTGAATCCGTGAACGATCATCCTTTATCGTTAAATACATATGTCCGCGAGAATGATGTTTAAAATTCGATATTTCCCCACGCAACCAAACTTCCCTTAGATGAGGGTCTGTATCCATTTTCCGCTTAATGTACTTGGTTAATGCCGTAACTGTTAAATATTTATCTTTCACGGTTCTCGAACCCTTTTGCCGCTTTAATTGTATTCTTTAGTAACATTGTTATCGTCATTGGTCCTACTCCTCTTGGTACCGGAGTAAGGTATGCCGCTTTTTCTTTCATGCTTTCATAGTCTACATCACCTGTTAACGTACCATCATCTAAGCGATTAATTCCGACATCAATCACAGTTGCGCCTTCTTTAATATAGCTTTCATCAATAACATGTGCTTTTCCAATTGCAACAATTAAGATATCGGCTTGCTTTGTATAACTTTTAAGATCCTTTGTTTTCGAATGACAAGTAGTCACAGTTGCATGATGATTTAATAATAATTGGGTTACTGGTTTACCTACAATATTACTTCTTCCGATAACCACTGCATGTTGTCCCTTGATTGGAATTGATTTCGATTGTAACATGGTGATAATTCCATATGGAGTACAAGGTAAAAACGTATCCATCCCTGTCATCATTCTTCCTATATTAACAGGGTGAAACCCATCTACATCTTTTTCCGGAATAATCGCTTCAATTACTTTTTGCTCTTGAATATGATCTGGCAGTGGTAATTGAACAAGTATGCCATGTACTGTGGGATCATTATTTAATTTATGTATCTGTTGCAACAGTTCTGATTCCGTAACTGATGTTGACAACTCCAAAATCTCCGAATCAATTCCAGTTTCATGACAAGCCTTTTTCTTGCCATTAACATACGACTTTGAAGCAGGATGATTACCAACCAACACTACAGTAAGCTTAGGATGGATTCCTGTCGCTTTCAACTTGGTAACTTCTTCTTTCATTGCTTTTCTAAGCTCTAGTGATAAACCTTTACCATCAATAATTTCTGCTGTCAATGTATAGAACCCCCTCAATTATTTTAAAAACGATGTTTAAAAATTCCGGAAAAATGACGCCTTGAATTACTTCACACGTTAGAATGCATCAGATTTTAGTGCTCAAGTTAATTCAATATAGTGAAAATGTTTTAAGTTCTAAGTTTAAGTGCAACTAGGCTATTGTCTTTATTCCGCTTGCCAAGTTTTCTTAATTAATTTGTTTCTGGCTTTTATCTAAATTACTATACTGCCCGGAAACTGCGAGCTTCGAAGTCCGCATCGGCAGGACGTGCTATGTCGGTGTTGCATGTTAGGATCTTAACCGGTATCGGTCCTTCTTAACCTCTTTTTGAACACGCACTTAAACAAATTTAGACAGTACTCCATTTATGAACTTTCCTGATCGATCATCACCATACTTATTTGCCAACTCAATTGCTTCATTGATGGAAACACTCGTTGGAATATCATCCACATAGCTTATTTCAAATATCGCCATGCGAAGAATTGTCTTTTCGACCGAAGCTATTCGATCAATGGACCAATTTTTCAGCTTAGCTGTAAGCAATGAATCAATTTCTTCTTTATGTTGAATAACTCCATTAACGAGTATGGTTAAAAAGGCATTTTTGGTTGCTGTTTGACTTACATATTCCATATCTTCTATTGACTTCACTTCATGTATGTCAAGGGAGAATAATAATTGTAATGCCTTTTCTCTTGCTTGATGTCTATTCATTCCTTTGTAGCTCCTTTAATTTATCTCTTACAAAATCATAACATGATTTTAATTGCAACGCTATTACCAACTTTCGATTGTCCAAAGATAAAAAACAAAGCTTTATTTTAGAAAATTTTTGCTCAGCAAACCCGTATTCTAAGGGTTAACCTATCCCAGATATATCCGTTGGTTACCGTCCCAGAAGCTTTCCTTATTTTACTTCACTGACTAACGGGATTAGGAGCCCTTATCTACCAGCTTTTACTCCGAACTCTTGAAACACGATCTAACTGTTTCAAGGGTATTTGGTACTAGCATTTATCCCGCATGTAAGGTGCCGTAGACTCCCACTTTAAGAGTCTGAGTTGGTACAAAAGGGTCTAAGTGAGAGAAAACGGCACCTAAATGCCCGATTCGTTCAAGGGTCTTAGGTCATACCCTTGTGGTACTAACATTCAATAGGAGATGGAAGAAAACTCCTACTGAATGAAGTTTCACTTTATTTATAAATTAGTATAAGGATTCGTAATATAGCTATTCCCATTTGAGTGGTTGTTCAAAAGCCCCTATAATTAATAAATTTCTTCGCTTATGTATTGATATCCATCTCCGCTAGTCTTGGTTTTCTTTTTCAAGGACGCTCCCAAACCTAGTCAACCTCTAGTTTTTATTCTCCTGTTTGGACAAGCATGTTTTAGAATTCTCATCTCGCCTTAATACAAACCTTAGCGAGAGACCATTATCATTAGAAAAACTTGGCTTGTCGCCAAGTCTTTAGCGAAAGCTATAGTTTTTCTTATACTATAAACCCTAAAATTTTATACTTTCCTATAGTAAAATAAATACCCTTTCACAAGGAAATAGTATTCCTCATGAAAGGATCATTTTTAAACAATGTATGAAAGGTTAAATGTACAATTATTTATACGGTTCTGCCTCATCTTCCGCAGCATCCATCTGAATTCCAACCACATGAACATTAATTTCTTTAATATCTAATGCGGTCATATTCTTTAACGTTTGTCTAATATTTGATTGAAGCAATTGAGCTACTTGCGGAATGGAAACGCCGAATTGTAAAATTACATACAAATCGATCACAATCCCATTATCAGAAAGTTCAACCTTTACTCCTTTACTATGGGTCTTTTTTCCAAATTTTTCTGCAACACCGGAAGCAAAATTGCCCCGCATGGCATAAAGACCTTCTACTTCAGAAGCTGCTATTCCAGCAATCACCTCAATGACTTCTGGTGCAATTTCTACTTTACCTAAATTATCATCACTCACATTTAATAGTGGTTGTTCACTCATATGCTCACTCCTTTATATGTAACGGACAAAATCTTAGATTGTCCGTATTACATTCTATTCCTTTTCAACTTGTACTATCGGGTTTTCTTCAAGAAATTTCGTATTGAAATCCCCATTTAAAAAGACAGGATGCTCCATTATTAAACGATGAAAGGGAATCGTAGTATGTACCCCTTCAATGATAAATTCATCTAATGCCCGTTTCATACGATGAACAGCCTCTTCACGGGTTTTACCGTACGTAATTAGTTTTGCTACCATGGAATCATAATAAGGAGGTATTCGATAGTCTGAATATACAGCCGAGTCAACACGAACGCCAAGTCCCCCCGGTGGCAGATACATCGTAATAGTACCCGGAGATGGCATGAAATTTTTAAACGGATTTTCTGCATTAATTCTACACTCGATAGCCCAACCATCTAACGTAATATCTGATTGTCTAAATGATATTTCCTGATTATCGGCGATTTTAATTTGCTCTTTGATTAAATCAATCCCTGTGATTAATTCAGTTACAGGATGTTCAACTTGAATTCGGGTGTTCATTTCCATAAAATAAAATTCATGTGTTGTTCGATCGAATATATATTCAATCGTTCCTGCACCTTCATACCCCACTGCTTTCGCAGCCTTTACAGATGCTTCTCCCATTTTTCTTCTGATTTCTGGAGTAACTGCAGGTGACGGAGCTTCTTCCACTAACTTTTGTAATCGACGTTGAATGGAACAATCTCGTTCTCCAAGATGAATAACATTACCATGCTTATCTGCCAACACTTGGATTTCTACATGACGAAAATCTTCAATATATTTTTCGATATAAACCCCTCTATTACCGAAAGATGTTTCGGCTTCTTTCTGCGTAACTTCAATACCTTTAAGCAATTCTTCTTCCGTTCTCGCTACACGAATCCCTTTTCCGCCTCCACCAGCTGTCGCCTTAATAATTACGGGATAGCCAATTTCGCTGGCAATTACTTTTGCTTCCTTTTCATTCTCAATAATACCCTTAGATCCTGGAACAATTGGCACATTGGCCTCTTCCATTGTCTGACGTGCTACATCCTTAATTCCCATCTTTTGAATTGCTTCAGGAGTTGGACCAATAAAAATAATATTACATGCACGGCAAATTTCTGCAAAGTCAGCATTCTCGGCTAAAAATCCATATCCTGGATGAACAGCATCCACTTCTGTAAGTGTGGCTATACTCATAATGTTCGTCAAATTAAGATAGCTATCTTTACTTTGCGTCGGGCCGATACAATAAGCTTCATCAGCCATTTGCACATGTAATGCATCTCTATCTGCTTGTGAATACACAGCAACGGTTTCTATCCCCATCTCTTTACATGCACGAATGATTCGAACTGCAATCTCCCCTCTGTTTGCAATCAACAGTTTTTTTATCACACTCTCCATCCCCTTACTTTGTACTAACCCGGAATAACGGCTGCCCATACTCGACAAGCTGGCCATTTTCTACTAGTATTTCTACAATTTCACCACAAACTTCTGCTTCAATTTCATTGAATAATTTCATCGCCTCAACGATACATACTACGGTTGATTCTTCTACTTTGCTACCAACCGTAACAAAACTTTCCTTTTCCGGGGATGGGGCAGCATAAAATGTACCAACCATAGGAGAAACAATTTCATGATCGTATGCAGTTTTCGCTTTTTCTTGTGGTATTGGTTTTTCTACTTTTTCTTCAGAAAGCTTGTCCGGTTCTGATTGCTGCTCTATATTTGGCTGTATTTGTGACTTAATATCATTAACTCTTAGTTGGGGAGTTACTGATTTTTTTAATGAAATCGCTGTTCCGTTTGCTTCATAAGTAAACTCTTCAATTGATGATTGATCAATCAGCTTTATAATCTCTTGTATTTCATGCATATTTAACATGTATATATGGCACCCCTTCATCATACTGTTCAAAATTTATTATTAGGTACTAATAACTCCTGTTAATATTTTACGATAAATAGTAAAGAAACTTCAAGGTATTTTCTGAAGTGAAGGAGTAACGAGTAATATCAGTCTGTTCTAATTATACCAAGCTTAACCTCAGAAAGCGAACATTTGCAGCGGTTTAATACTAGATGAACATATCAAAAAAAATTGTAAGCATTAGTTCGTGACCAATTATATTAACGACCGTTTTGCAGTAAATATCCATTTTTAACTATTACTTCACTGTTTTCTTTTTAATTTATCTTTGTTGGAAAAAAAGACATTTAAAATGATTTTAAAAATTTTTCTTTATTCTATTTATGAATAAAACAGACATTTAAATATTGGACAAAAATATAAATACCAGCTATGGATTACTAGCATTAACTAATTTAGTCAGGAACAAAAGCTAGAAGCGTTTGATTAGCTTGTGTAAAAACGGCAGATCTTCTGAAGAGATAAAGGGAACTTCCATTCAAGGAGCGCTTTTCGCGTCGCTGTCGCTGTTTTTCCTTGTCCTTGAAAAAGAAGAACGCTTTTTCTACGTGCGGTGTATCACTATCGAAGCTTTTCTTGTCCTTGAAAACCGCGGTGTTTTGCTGTTGAAGCATACTCTGTCCTTGAGGAAGGAAAACCCTTTTTCCGTGTACAATGCGTCGCTGAGGTAACTTTCCGAGCCCTGTTGTAACGTCTTTGTGATCAACATCCTTGAAAAATCGCGATGTATCGCTGTCGTTATTCCTTTTTTTGCTCTGGACCAAAACGAATTAGGGATTTAGGAGCCGTTTTTCTCATCATGTTCGCAAATATCATAAACACATTTTTGAAATGAGAATAATCCGCAACTCTTTCAGGATAAAGAAAATATACCCTTACAACAGGGGTATGCCGACGTCTGAGCGACAAGCCCGCTTTTAGTCGGCCTTCCTTTAGATTCGAACCGAGTGTTGACGTATCGTAGAAGGAGGAGCGAAGTTTGCTATAGCTTGAGCGCATAAGCCTGACAAAACCTTTTAAGAAAAGATATCCAACATGTAAAATCGGATATAGGTTTCCTAGATATAAAAAATCCGGGAAAAGCCCGGATTTTTTACGCTATTCCTTTTTATTTGCTTCGGAAGGAACGTAGGATACATTTACCTTTTTATCACCGAGTTCATCTTTTACCATTTGTATAATGGAAACTGCTTCGGATTTTGGTAAATTCTCTTTGACTTTTACTTGGACTGTTACATTTGCATCTTCTGATCGAACAAGTACGTCTTCATAATTAGCTGAAGCAACGATCGTTTCTTCCAGAATTTTTTCTTTTGAAGCTATTTCTTCCATTGCATCGATTTCTTTTAATGCCTCATCTTTCTCAGCTGCACTTGCTGAACTGGAGGCAACAATATCCGTTAGTCGCTCTTTTTCCATATTTCTTTTATCCTGTAATTCCATGCGAATCGTCGTAAATAATTCATCCTGACCTAAGTTAGAAATTTCTTCTACTTCCGCCTCTTCTGAATCAGTCGGTACTGCTTTTTTACTTGCTTTGTCTTGTCCATCATTCAAATAAGCTAAATCTTCACTATCTGGAGAAGTCATATAATACACACTTAACACAATCATAAGACTCAACATAGTCAATAACCAAACTGTTTGCTTTTTTAACATTTTGATTCCTCCTTTTAATTCTTTGGCATTACGGATACTCGGTGTGTTGGTACATCCAACACTCGGGAAACGGCTTCAACTACCCATTTCTTGACAGTGGCATGATCTGTTCCTTTTGCAACCACAAACACTCCACGTACTTCTGGTTTTTTCGTTTGAACGAGTAAGGGTACCTCCTTTTCCCCTTGTCTAACTAATACGGTTTGTGTTTCTTGGGTCTCCTCCTCTATTTCTCTTGTGCCACCGCTTTTATCTGTTTCTTCTGTTGTTTGTTGTCCCTTTATCAAATTTTTTTCATATACTTTAATACTCGTTGATTCCAAATTCACCATTACTTCAGCTTCTGATACGCCTTTAATTTTATTTAATAATGCTTCTAAATCCTTTGTATAAATGGACTCCAGTTCTTCTAAATCGGATGTTGTACTCATTTTTGGGGAAGCTGTTTCTTCTGCTCGCTCATCAGCTTGTTCATTTGGCTGTTCAATGGCTGGTCCGACTTGATCTTCTTTGTCTGTTTTAAACGTTGAAGAAAAAATATTACCAATAATCAGAAGCAAAATGCTTACCAAAGCTAAAATAAGGATATAGCCCTTTTTTTTTATAAACTTGCTTCCATTGTCTTTTTGAAATAACTTTGAAAATTTATCTTTCAAGATGGACCTACCCTCCCACTGTAGTATCAATTTTTTCTTATCCATCTCCCACACCTCATTAAGCACTGCCTCTATTTCCTGAAGC
>NZ_JABXHF010000016.1:0-63435 GCF_013393565.1 Virgibacillus sp. | reverse complement strand
ATTCTTGGTAGCCATTACACCTAGAAACATCAATTTTTTAATAATTTCAGATGCTTCTTTATTCAATTTATCAGCAAGTTCGCTAACTGTTAGCGTTCCATGATACTTTATTGCTTTTGGTGTTTCTTTCTCCATAGCTGCTTGTTTTGGCTGTGCTTTCGTATTCGCTTTGCCTTTCTTAACTTGTTTCCCCTGTGGTTTCTGTTGTTGTTTCTTAGGCTTCTGCGAATTATTTGGTTTGTTTTGCTTCTTATTATGAGTTTGGCTTTGTTTCAAATTTGATTGATTATCGCTTTGCTTTTCCATTTTTTGTTGTTTAGATTCTTCCTTTTCCTGCTTTTGCACTTTAAATTTTTTATCAAGCAGCGCTATTGTATTAGGGGAAATCGTCGACATATGGTTTGTCACATCGATATCCTGTTCTTTAAGAAAAGCAACAACTGCTTTACTAGATAGATTATTTTGTTTTGCATATTCATATACACGCATTTTACTCATACGTTCACCCCCAAAATTATTCCCCGAGTAACGTGTTCATTTTTGCAGCAAATCCTGCGTCTAAAATAGCTATTGCTACTCTTTGGGTCTTTCCGATAGCATTCGATATTGTTTCTCTGTCATCTACTATAACATATGGAATTTTATATGTTTTGCATTTGTCTGTTATTTTCTTTTTGGTTTGTGGACCAATATCATTCGCAAGTAAAACCAATACAGCACGTCTAGATCGAATATCTTTCAATATCGCATCTTCACCAAGCGAACATTTTCCAGCTCGAAAAGCAAGACCAAGTAAGTTTAAATAATTATTTTTCATTCGTTGTACCTGCTATTAGATTCCTTAATTCTTCATAGATAACTGAATCAATGGTTGCATTTAAATGTTTATTTAATACGTTTGTTTTTTCTGCTTGGTCAATAACAGCAATGTCTTTACACAAATAGGCTCCCCGGCCATTTTTTTTGCCAGTGGTATCTACAAATACTTCTCCATCTTTATTTCGTACTACACGAATTAAATCTTGCTTTGGCATCATTTCATTGGTTACTACACATCTGCGAGTAGGGATTTTTCGTTTTTTCACCATTCCCAATACCCTCCTTATTCAAACAAGCTTTCTTCATTGTCAGAATAGGTTTCTTCTACTTCATCCAATAACCCTTCTTCTCTTGCATCTGTCTCACTTTTTATATCAATTTTCCAACCAGTTAACTTAGCCGCAAGCCTTGCATTTTGGCCGCGCTTCCCTATGGCAAGAGATAGTTGGTAATCAGGAACAACAACAGTAGTTGACTTTTCTTCTTCATTAACTAATACTGTTAGTACTTTTGAAGGGCTTAAGGCATTTGATACGTAGACAACAGGATCTTCAGACCATTGTACGATGTCAATTTTCTCACCCTTCAGTTCATTTACAATGGCTTGCACTCTCTGTCCCTTTTGACCGACACATGAGCCTACAGGATCAATTTCAGGATCAGGCGCATGAACAGATATTTTAGAACGGTCACCTGCTTCTCGGGCAACAGATTTTATTTCTACAATTCCGTCATATATTTCTGGTACTTCCATTTCAAATAACCGTTTTAGTAGTCCCGGATGAGACCTTGAAATATATATTTGTGGACCTTTACTTGTATTTTCCACTTTTGTTACATACACTTTTATCCGGTCATGCACATGGTATTCCTCGGTAGGCATTTGTTCGGCTTCAGGAAGTTTTGCTTCTACTTTACCAAGGTGGACGTAAACATACCGGGGATCTTTTCTTTGAATAATTCCCGTCATTACGTCATCCTCTCGGTCAGAGTACTCTGAAAAGATAACACCACGCTCGGCTTCTCTTACACGCTGTGTAACAACTTGTTTAGCAGCTTGTGCAGCAATACGACCAAAGTCTTTTGGTGTTACTTCCACTTCCACTACATCATCGAGTTCATAGTTCGGATTAATTTCCTTTGCTTCTTGAATAGGTATTTCTTGTTGTGGATCTTCAACTTCATCGACAATGGTTTTTCTAGAATACACAGCCATTTTCCCAGTATCTTCATTAAGCTCAACACGAACGTTTGTTGCGGATTTGAAATTCTTTTTATACGCTGAAATTAAAGCAGCTTCTAGGGCTTCCATGAGGATTTTTTTATCAATCCCTTTTTCTTTTGCTAAATAATCAATTGCATCGAACAATTGCGTGCTCACTTTTTTCTCCCCCTTTAAAACGATACAGCCAATCTAGCTTTGGCTATCTTCTCAAATGGAATCTCTACAGTTTGATTACGAGTTTTCAATTTATATGAAATAGTTACTACATCATTCGCAAAGTCAACTAGTTTTCCTTCATATTCTTTTTCACCATTTATTGGTTCATATAACTTGACATAAATTTGTTTATTCATATTCTCTTCAAAATCTTTCTTTTTCTTTAAAGGGCGCTCAGCTCCTGGTGAAGAGACTTCTAAAAAATAGGCCTCTGCGATTGGATCTGTTTGATCCAATCGTTCGCTTAATTCCTCAGACACCTCTCCACACTCTGTAATGTCAACACCGCCTTCTTTATCAATATACACACGCAAAAACCAGTTTTTTCCTTCTTTCACATATTCTACATCGACTAATTCAAGATTTTTTTGTTTTAGGATCGGGAGAACTAATTCTTCCGTTGTTTGTATTACTTTTGAACTCAACACATATCCTCCTTTTTGTGCTATTTTTTCACGATATAAGGTTACTTCGGATGAGCCGATCGTTATATCTACGTCCTAATCCAGGCGAATAGAATTCCATTAAAAACGTACGCTTCATACAAAATGCAAGTCAAATTATGATGTCTACAAACGCTATTTACTCAAGTTATTCCACTTTTTTGTAGTATAAGCCAAACGACGACGTTCTGTCGCCATAAGGACTTGCGATAGCCAAGTTTTTCTAAAAAGATAAGAAAGTATAAAATTATTTGCTTCGGATAACGAAATAACCGAATAGCCACGTCTGGCTCCATCGCCAGCAACTAGACGATTTCAAGAAATCGCCGTACGATAAGCCATCATCAGTCGTGACTAAGAGGAAGGTCGACTAAAAACGGGCGCCCCACGCTTTTGTTCCTTATAATACTATTAGTATAAACCATATGTCGTGATTTCATTTACAAACAGCTAAATGCGTATAGAAGAAACACTGTAAACACGTTGTATCTCATAAAGTTACAAATGCTGTTTATTTATAAGTTTTTGGCTAACAGTAGCTTGATGTTTCCCTACTACAAACAACATGTGCCAATTTCAATACAAAACCCCTGCCGAGAGGTGTGGCAAGGGAGTTGAGGGCACAGGTTGAAGTATGAAGAAAGAGTGGGTTGCTACCCACTCTTTCAAAACGTTCGTATCGTTACTTACCAAAATTAGTATATCACAAGGAAAAATAGGTTGCAAGTTAGAACAAAGATAGCTGATTTTGTTCTGCCATTCCTTCTAAGCAGCCATGGTTATCCAAGTATTCCAATACAGTTTTAGAGATTTTACTTCTTTCTCGTAAGTCTTCTTTTGACAAAAATTCTCCTTCTTCTCTTGCTTTTACAATGTTTATTGCAGCATTCGTTCCCAAACCGTCTACAGCATTAAACGGTGGAATAAGAGAATCCCCAGCGACAATAAATTCTGTTGCACTAGATTTGTATAAATCCACTTTTTTAAAAGAATAACCTCGTTCACACATTTCTAGAGCAAGCTCTAAAACTGTAAGTAAACTTTTCTCTTTTGGAGAAGCTTCATTTCCTTTAACAGTAATGGTTTCCATTCGTTTTCTAATTGCATTAGAACCTTTAATCATGGTATCGAGTTCAAAGTCATCTGCTCGAACAGTGAAGTATGCTGCATAAAAGAATATAGGATGATGTACTTTAAAATAAGCTATTCTTACAGCCATTAATACATAAGCAGCAGCATGGGCTTTGGGGAACATGTATTTAATCTTTTTACATGATTCAATATACCAATCTGGGACATCATGCTTTTTCATTTCTGTAATCCACTCATCCTTTAGCCCTTTCCCTTTACGAACAAACTCCATAATTTGGAAAGCTAAAGAGGCATCTAGCCCTTTATGCATAAGATAAACCATAATATCGTCACGACAACCGATAACATCCGGTAGTTCACATATACCGTCATTAATTAATTCCTGTGCATTACCTAACCAAACGTCCGTACCGTGTGACAATCCTGAGATAATAACAAGTTCTGCAAACGTGTTTGGTTTTGTATCTTCCAACATTTGACGAACAAACTTCGTCCCAAATTCTGGCACACCTAATGTACCAGTTTTACAGTTAATTTGTTCAGGCGTTACTCCAAGCGCTTCGGGGCCAGAAAAAATAGTCATTACATCTGGATCGTCGGTAGGAATGGTTTTAGGGTCAATCCCACTTAAATCTTGTAGCATACGAATAACCGTTGGATCATCATGTCCAAGTATATCCAATTTCAATAAATTATCATGAATGGAATGGAAATCAAAATGCGTCGTCCTCCATTCACTACTTCTGTCATCAGCCGGATACTGAATAGGAGTGAAATCAAAAATTTCTTTGTCGTCAGGAACAACAATAATACCTCCTGGATGCTGACCTGTAGTTCGCTTCACCCCAGTACATCCTTTTACTAGTCGATCAACTTCTGCATTTTTATAAACGAGTTGTTTATCAGAAGCATACCCTTTCACATAGCCATAGGCTGTCTTCTCAGCAATAGTACCAATTGTTCCAGCACGATATACATTGTCGATCCCAAACAATTCTTTCGTATAGTTATGCGCCCTTGGTTGATAAGAACCTGAGAAGTTCAAATCAATATCTGGTACTTTATCACCTTTAAAGCCTAAAAATGTTTCAAATGGGATATCTTGACCATCTTTTGTTAAGCTTGTCCCACATGTTGGACAATGCTTATCTGGTAAATCAAATCCACTTCCAACTGAACCATCCGTAATAAACTCATGATAATGGCAAGACAAACATACATAATGTGGTGGTAAAGGATTTACTTCTGTAATTTCTGTCATCGTTGCAACAAAGGATGAACCTACTGAACCACGAGAACCTACTAAATAACCATCGTCTAGTGATTTTTTAACTAGTTTTTGTGAAATGAGATAAATAACACTAAACCCATGACCAATAATACTTTTTAATTCTTTCTCTAAACGTTCTGTGACAATCTTTGGAATCGGCTCACCATAAATTTTCTTTGCCCTTGTATAACAAAGGTCACGTATTTCTTGATCCGCCCCTTCTATCGTCGGTGTGAACAAGCCGTCTTTTACTGGTGCGATTTCTTCAATTTCATCTGCAATGGCTTGTGTATTCGTAACGACAATTTCCGTTGCTTTCTTTTCACCTAAAAAGTAGAAGGATTCTAACATTTCATTCGTCGTTCGAAATGGGGTTTGTGATAATGTGACTCGGTTTAATGGATTTCCTGCTTGGGAAGCAATGAGAATCTGTCTGTAAATCTGATCCTGCTCGTCTAAATAATGGACATTTCCCGTCGCAACAACCTTTTTGTCCACACGTTCACCTAACTGGACAATTTTTTTTATGATATCCAATAGTTGTGCTTCATTTTGCACTAAATCTTTTTCAATTAAATGCATGTAATTTGCAGGTGGTTGCACTTCTATATAATCATAAAATTGAGCTACTTTTTCTGCCTCTTCTGCTGATTTTTGCATCATCGTCTCAAAAACTTCACCTTGATCACAAGCAGAGCCTATTAAAATGCCTTGACGGTATTTCTGTAATAAGGAACGTGGCAATCTTGGAACACGATAAAAATAATCAATATGGGCATGAGAAACAAGTTTATATAAGTTCTTTAATCCTTCTTCTGTCTGCGCAATTAACGTACAATGAAAAGGTCTTGAACGTTGATATGCATTACCTTCTCCCATATGTTTATTCAGCTGGTTATGGTTGATTATGTCTTTCTCTAATAGAGCTTGAACGAGTTTCCATAATAAATAGCCGGTTGCTTCCGCGTCATAAATCGCCCTGTGATGCTGCGTTAATTCAATATCCAGAAATTTACACAATGTATTCAATCGGTGATTTTTTAAATGTGGGAATAAAAATCTTGCTAATTCCAACGTATCAATAACAGCATTTGTAGCTTTTGGAAAATCAATTTTCTTAAAACCTTGATTTAAAAATCCCATATCAAAACTCGCATTATGGGCTACTAAAATATCATCTGCCATCCACTTGCGAAAATCTGCTAATACTTCGTCAACTTCTGGTGCATGCTCTACCATTTCATCCGTAATACCTGTAAGATCAATGGTTGTCTGCGATAAAGGATGGTGAGGATTTGCAAAAGATTCAAACCGATCCACAATTTCTCCTTGATGAATTTTCACAGCAGCTAATTCAATAATGGTGTCGTATACAGCTGATAAGCCTGTAGTCTCCACATCAAATACAACGTATGTAGCTGTAGCTAAATCTACATCTTGTTCATTATAAGCAATAGGAACACCGTCATCGACTAAATTCGCCTCTACACCATAAAGCACTTTTATACCATGCTTTTTTCCTGCGTTATAGGCATCAGGAAAACCTTGTACGCCTGCATGATCAGTAATAGCAATAGCTTTATGTCCCCATTTTGCTGCTTGAGCAACTAAATTTGCTGGTGAGACTACTGCATCCATTTGACTCATTGTCGTATGGGCATGTAATTCAACCCTTTTATCTTCATCCGGTGCCGCATCTTTCCTAGGCTCTACTTTTATTTCGTGTATATCATTAGCCATCATTGCCAGTTCATTTGTATACATATCTGTTTGAATACTTCCCCGAGCTTTAATCCACATACCCTCTTTTACTGACTGAAATTTTTCAGCGTCTTCATCGCCTTTTGAAAACATTTTAATTTGTAATGAATCCGTATAATCCGTTGCTTTAATGATAAGCAAACTGCGACCGGAACGCAGTTTACGAATATCTACAGCGAAAATATAACCTTGAACCGTTATTCGACGCTCTTCTTCTAAAATTTCTTCCATATGAACAGGATCATCTTGAATCTTATAACCGAGCATCACAGGTTTATTTTCAGGCTGCAGTTTTGCGTGATCACGTTTGGTTTTCTCTTGCACGGTACGTTGAACAAGTTGCTGATCTTCTGCAGCTTTTTGTTCTTTAAACTGCTGAATAGCTTCTAATTCAGCTTTCACTTCTATTTGCAACTGAAAAACCGGTAAACCTGATTGTAAACAGAAAGCTTTAAATGGCTCCTCGAGTCTTTTTTTCACAGCTTTGCTTTCTGCTTCATTTCTAGCGGTTAACATAATATTATTACCGTTAATCTTCGGTGTTTGTGATTGCACCATATCTTTATAGGCAGGTGACAATTGTGAAAGAGACTGAATAAAATTTCGCCAATATTTTAACGTCATTTGCTCATCGCAAGCTTTGTTTGCCGTCTCAATGGTTAATTCGATCGTAGCAATTTGCGCAAAACTTGTTTGTAGTCGGTATTTAAATACTTGATATACTTCGCAAGGCAATATTTGATTCGTATAAATATGAAAATGCCACGTCTTCGATTGCTTAAAAATTTCTAGCTTTTTTAAATAACTATCAGCAAAATAAGGCAATTGTTCTTCGGAAATTTCCAGTTGCTTTAACAGTACATCCATTTTCTTCTTTTTCGATATATCCATTGCTATCCTCCTGTCCCATTTCTAAATAGAAAGCTGTAAAACCCCTGTCACTCTTATGGACAAGGGTTTTTGTAAATACATCTCTTTCCAATTAAAGAAATAAACGTTGAATATCGTTCCATGTCACAACAATCATGAGTAACATGAGCAGTGCGAAACCTATAAAGTGGAACAAACCTTCTTTTTCTGGAGAAACCGGTTTTCCACGTATCGCTTCAATCCCAACAAACAACAATCTTCCTCCATCCAATGCTGGAAGTGGGACAAGATTGACAATCCCCAAGTTAATACTTAACATGGCCGTCCATAACAGGAAGTTTGTAAAACCAGTTTGTACAATTTGGTCTGTGGCATCATATATTCCGACTGGTCCTGATAAAGCATCAATGGACAATTGTCCCGTAATTAACATCCCTAAGTTTGTTAAAATGAGCTTCGATGTTTCATACGTCTGTGAAATGCCATATGGAATAGTACCTAAAATTGATTTTTCAAACGCTTGATATACACCAATTTGGCCAAATGATTCTTCCCCTTCAACACCTTCTGCTTCATTTGGAACTACCGTTAAAGCAATTTCTTCTCCATCGCGCAACACGGTCACATTGAGCTCTTCACTCGGGCTACTTCTTACGATCGTGTGAAATTCTTCCCAGGTAGAAATAGAGTCTTTCTCAATTTGGATTATTTCATCCCCCTCTTTTATACCTGCTTCAGCTGCCGGGCTATCAGCTATAACTTCTCCCATTTGTGCTTCTTCTACAGGCACACCTTGGATAATCCCAAGGATTAAGAAGATAAAAATAGCCAACACAAAGTTCATCATTGGCCCTGCAAATAATTGCATGGCTCGCTGTGTTACTGTTTTGGAAGCGAACTGCCTATCATAAGGAGCAATTTGTGTTTCTCTTTCGTCCATAACGAAGAAAGCTTTCGGGTCAACATCAAAAACAAGTTTTTCCTCTTCACCGACTTCATATCCTTTTATTTGCAATGCATGATCTAAATCCGCTTCTTCAATTTCAATAATACGGGCATTTGGATGTTTGGTTTTGTGATTTACAATAATTTTATTTACTTTTCCAAACTCATTAAATTCTAACCCTACATGATGACCAGGTTTTAAATCAATGATCTCTGGGTCTTCTCCGGCAACTCGCACGTAGCCACCAATTGGAAGGAGCCGGATGGTATAAACAGTTTCGTTCCTTGTAAATGCAAACACTTTTGGGCCAAAACCAATGGCAAACTCACGCGCTAACATGCCAGCTCGTTTAGCAAAAATTAAATGCCCCCATTCATGAATGAATACAAGGAGACCAAACATTAGAATAAACGCAATGACTGTATTCAAATAAAAGCACCTTCCTTTAAAAGTATCGGTTAATCATTCAATGCATCATTGATAAGTAAAATTGGTTTCAATGAATGGATGTAATCCTTATCTTCCCTATGAAGTCTATTAATTAAAAAAACCAACAAGATGTAATATTGGTAAAACAAATAATAAGCTGTCAAAGCGATCTAGAATACCGCCATGACCTGGAAGTACATTTCCTGAATCTTTCACCCCAAAGTGACGTTTGAACGCAGATTCAACCAAATCGCCAATTTGTCCAAATACAGATGCAATAATTGCTACCCCAATCATGCCAACTAAGCTATCTCCAATAGGATGAACAATTTGAAAGATAATACTTACAATAATCGCTAACAAAATACCGCCTAAAGCACCTTCTATTGTCTTATTTGGGCTGATTTTAGGCCATAGTTTATGCTTCCCAAAAGCTCGCCCTACAAAATAGGCTCCTGTATCTGTGGACCAAATAAGAAGAAATATGTAGAGGATCGTTGCTAATCCGCCTCCACCTTCTCCCCCCCTAGCTAAAAGCAAATAATAGAACCCCATCCCGACATAAATCGCTGAAATAAGAACAACGCCCGCATGGTCAAAGGTAAATTTATTTTTAACTAATACAGTATAGGACAATAGTAACAGGACAATAAGCATTAAAATTTCTGATTTCGTCAGCCACATAAACGGGATAGCATCCATATGTTCTGCCTGCAAAAGTACCCATAACAGCCCAATACCTAAAATGGAGGGGATGGAGTATTTAGCTATATTCCCCATCCTTAATAATTCTAAAAAACCAATTGTTGCCATTGCATACACTAAAATCTCAAATGGAAGGCCACCAATGATAACAAAGGGAACAAATATGATTAATGCAATGATGGCTGTAATAATCCGTTGCTTCATATACTACCTCACCTTAAATACCGCCATAACGACGCTGGCGTTGCTGATATTCTTCAATTGCTTGTTTAAATACTGCTTCATCAAAATCAGGCCAAAGAACTTCTGTAAACCAAAATTCAGTGTAAGCAAGTTGCCATAATAAAAAATTACTTAACCGTTGCTCGCCACTTGTTCGTATTAGTAAATCTGGATCGCTAAGTTCTTTTGTATATAAATATTTATCGAAGACTTCTTCGCTTATAGCTTCCAGATGAAGCTTTTCATTTTGCACATCTGTCACTACGTGTTTCATTGCTTGTATAATTTCATACCTACTACCATAGTTTAAAGCAAAATTTAATAATAATCCATCATTATTCTTTGTTTTATCCATCGCATACTGAACCGCTTCTTTTGTATGCTCTGGTAAAGCTTCAAATTCCCCAATGGTTTGAATTCGAACATTTCTTTCCATTAATTCAGGTAAGTGAATATGTAAAAATTCCTTAGGAAGCTTCATTAAAAAGTCAATTTCTTTTTGCGGTCGTTTCCAATTTTCTGTTGAAAATGCATATAAAGTTAAAATGTTAACATTACTCTTATGCGCTGCACGAACGGTCTTTACTACGGAGTCCACCCCTTCTTTATGACCCGCAATACGTGGTAATGACCTTTTTTTAGCCCATCTTCCATTTCCGTCCATAATAATTGCAACATGGTTTGGGATATTCTCTGTATTCTTTAATGGTTCTATTTCTTTTGTTTTCTTTTTTGTAAAGGGAAGTCTAATTGACATAGTTTGTCCTCCGAATATGTGTCAACGTTTCTAGTTCTCTATCTGCACCTATTTTATGACGTGCAAATAGATTATATGATATATGAATCATCATTATATCATGTAAACCAAGTTTTATTATACCGATTTTTTCTAAAATACAAAAGCCCCCTTTAAAAAAGAGGGCGATTTTCTGCTTATTTTACTTGGAATAGCATTAAACTTCCATAATTTCTTTTTCTTTTTCTTTCGCTAGTTGGTCAATTTTCGCTATATATTTATCTGTTACTTTTTGTACATCGTCTTGTAAAGCCCGTACATCGTCTTCTGAAATACTGTCTTCTTTTTTCAATTGATCATTTGCTTCACGTCGTATGTTTCTTACTTGAACACGTGATTCTTCGGCATATTTACCTACTACTTTAACTAAATCTTTACGACGTTCTTCTGTTAATGCTGGGATATTAATCCGAATTACATTACCATCACTAGAAGGTGAAAGACCTAGATCTGCTTTTTGAATCCCTTTTTCCACGTCAGAAATAGCTGATTTATCATATGGTGTAACAACAAGTAGTCTTGCTTCTGGTGCGGAGACCGAAGCAATTTGGTTTAATGGCGTACTCATTCCATAGTATTCCACAAAAACACTGTCTAATAAACTTGGATTTGCCCTTCCAGCTCTAACAGTAGCCAGATTTTTAGAGAAAGCTTGTACAGCTTGTTCCATTTTTTCATTCGTTTGTTTCAATATACCATCAGACATGTTATTTCCCCCTTATTGTAGTTCCAATTACTTCACCTTGAACGACCCGTTTAATATTGCCTTCTTCCATTATAGAAAACACAACTAAAGGAATATCGTTATCCATACATAAAGTTGAAGCTGTTGAGTCCATAACTCCAAGTCCTGCATTGAGCATTTCCATATAAGAAAGGTTCTCATACTTCTCTGCATTTTCATTCAATTTAGGATCCGCTGTATAAACGCCATCCACATTATTTTTTGCCATCAAAATGACTTCTGCTTCAATTTCAGCTGCGCGTAATGCTGCAGTTGTATCCGTTGAGAAGAAAGGATTTCCTGTACCAGCAGCAAAAATGACAACACGCTTTTTCTCCAAATGGCGAATTGCTTTCCTTCTTATGTACGGCTCAGCCACTTGTCTCATTTCTATTGATGTTTGTACTCTTGTAGGTATACCGATGTTTTCCAGTCCATCTTGAAGTGCTAAAGCATTCATAATGGTTGCTAGCATCCCCATATAGTCAGCATTGGCACGATCCATACCCATTTCACTGCCTACTTTGCCGCGCCATATATTTCCTCCGCCAACGACAATAGCAATTTCTACATCTAATTCAGCAACTTCTTTTACTTGATCAGCGATAGACTGAATAATTTTAGGCTCAATGCCATATCCAAGTTCGCCACTTAATGCTTCTCCACTTAGTTTAAGCACGATTCTACGGTAACGAGCTGTTGTCATAATAACCTCCATAGAAAATAAAATAGTTTGTTGTAATAAGCATTCTTAAGTTATATGGAGAAATAGGGAACAATTGCTTGCTCCCTATCAACCAAGTTATTTTTTGATTTGACTCATCACTTCGTCTGCAAAGTTCTCTTCACGTTTTTCCATTCCTTCGCCTACTTCATAACGTGCAAAAGTTTTCACAGTTGCTCCTTTATCCGCAACGAACTTTTTCACTTTTTGGTCTGGGTCTTTTACAAAACTTTGCTCTAACAAACAAATTTCTTCAAAAAACTTGCCAAGACGACCTTCTACCATTTTTTCAACAATATGTTCTGGTTTACCTTCATTTAAAGCTTGGGCTTTTAATACTTCACGCTCATGGTTTACTTCTTCTTCTGCAACATCATCACGAGAAATATAACGTGGATTTACAGCTGCAATATGCATCGCTACATCTTTAGCAACATCTTTATCTGTAGTTCCTTCTAACAAGGTAAGCACACCGATACGTCCACCCATGTGCAAATACTCACCAAACGCATCGTTATCCGTTTTCGTTACAATTGTAAAACGACGAAGGGATAATTTTTCACCAATTTTTGCAACAGCAGCTTTAATATGGTTTTCAACTGTTTCTCCAGTCGCTTCCATCGTTTGCTGTAGTGCTTCCTCTACTGTCTCTGGCTGGTGTTTTAACAAATGAGTTGCTAATGTAGATAATAGGTCTTTAAACTGGTCATTTTTTGTTACGAAATCTGTTTCACAGTTTACTTCTAGTAAAACAGCTGTATTACCATCTACTTGAATGTACGCAGACCCTTCAGCAGCAATACGGTCAGCTTTCTTTGCAGCTTTAGACAGACCTTTCTCACGTAAGAAATCAACAGCAGCCTCTAAATTGCCATCTGTTTCCTGAAGTGCTTTTTTACAATCCATCATTCCTGCACCAGTTTTTTCACGTAATTCTTTAACCATTTTTGCAGTGATTGCCATTTGAAATCCTCCTTAAAATCATCGACTAATTCATATTTTCTTTTAAAAAAGGTGATAAAAGGCTCACATCCTCTTATCACCCTCACCTTTTCCTTCTTTACTCTTGTTCTGTTTCCTTTGCTTCTTCAGACGCTTGCTCTGATTCTGGAGCTTCATTCATTTCTTCGCCTTGTTTCACTTCTAAAATAGCATCTGCCATTTTGGAAGTCAAAAGTTTCACGGCACGAATCGCATCATCATTAGCAGGGATTACATAATCAATTTCATCTGGATCACAGTTTGTGTCCACAATTCCGATAATCGGAATATTTAATTTATGAGCTTCAGCAATAGCAATTCGCTCTTTACGTGGGTCAATTACAAACAACGCATCTGGAAGTTTATCCATTTCTTTAATTCCACCAAGGAACTTCACTAAGCGATCTTTTTCTTTTAGAAGATCAACAACTTCTTTCTTTGGTAGCACTTCAAAAGTTCCATCTTCTTCCATGCGTTCAATGTCTTTCAAACGGTTAATGCGTTTACGAATGGTTTGAAAATTAGTAAGTGTTCCACCTAACCAACGTTGGTTAACATAGTACATACCTGAACGAATGGCTTCGTCACGTACAGATTCCTGAGCTTGTTTTTTCGTACCAACGAATAAAACGGTTCCTCCGTCGGCAACAAGTTGCTTGACATAATTATACGCTTCATCAACCTTTTTCACCGTTTTTTGTAGATCGATGATGTAAATACCGTTACGTTCTGTAAAGATGTATTTTTTCATCTTTGGGTTCCAGCGACGAGTTTGGTGACCAAAATGTACACCAGCTTCGAGTAGCTGTTTCATTGAAATAGCTGACATTAAAAATTCCTCCTAATTGGTTTTTTCCTCCGTAATAGATCCTTTTTGTAAATAGACCAATTATTTTGGCACCTTATTTACAAATCCCTACACGTGTGTAATCGACATACTAGCACTTTTTAGTGCACAACATTATCTTCACACCACAAGATAATATATCATAAGAAGGAAGAGGATTCAAGTATTTTTATCGTGCATAAGAAAATGGTTTTAACAGTTCTATATTTATGATATTAAAATAAGCAGTATTATTACACTCTTTACAGACTAGTGCGGTACAGGTATGAGCTTAATCCACAAAGTAGGAATGCTTATACTGAATAAATGATTCAATGAGTTTATTCTTCTTTTTACAGAGTAGGAAAACGAAAAAATGTATGTGCAAACCATGCTACCAAATATGGAAGATTTCATGAGTATTGCGGGATTATTACCAACAGAGGAATGCTTATTCGATGCACTCCTCTACATTAAACCTCAACATGATGCTATATTGGATAAATAAAACAATCGAGTTGAAAGCTATTTCGATGAATTAATCTTTGAATTCTGCTGAAACTTAATCGTTAATGCTACTTCTGTTTTTCCACAATTTAATTGTTGAGCGATTTCTGAAGCTGTGTGCCCTTGACTATGTAATTGTAATATTTTCGCTTGTAGCGAAGTTGTCATCTCGTCTTGCTGTTCATTATTGTATGGAACGTCTTTTTCCTCTTTTTTCACTAGTTGTATTTGATCCGTTTCCACATTTTCTCGTTTGTTTAATGTAATCAACTGCTGTTGTAAACGTATGTTCTCCTGTTTTATTTCATCAATATATGCTGCTAGCAAAGCGTCAATTTCAGAAGTCTCCAATTGTTGATTTGTATTCATTCGTTTATACAATTGAAAAATAACTGTGAAGGCAACCATATGTAATAGAAAACTGACCAAAATTAATATAGATGTCACCAATTGTTTACCTCCATTCTATCCGTTCACATCAATTTCTGTTCCCAAAAAAGGATGTTCATTTATGCTGACCTGTTGTTCCTTTTTATTTACCTTCCGTTCCTTCATAGTTGTCGTTTGTTGATCGCTCTTTACTGAGTCTGATTGATCCGTGCGACGTACCTGTTTCCTTTTTCGCTGTTCTTCCATTAATTGCTGCCGCGAAAGAGAAGCTTGATAAAGTTGGCTTTGGTGAAGAAGTTGTTGTTGCATTTTACTTGCATCTAGAGAACGAGGAATAGCTACTTGCAATTCAATGGATTTCCATCCCATGTTATATCACTCCACGTCATATATACATATATCCATAGAAGCCCCATTTGTGCCTCAACTTTTAATAACCAACCATGTATCCATTTGAATATGGTGCATTTCTAGGTGAAGCGCTGAGAGTCAGGTTAAAGGAGAAGTAACAATTTCATTGTCTACTAGCTGCACTTTAACACCTTGATAATTCCCATTACTAATGCGGTAATATTTTCCAAATGCCACAACGACATTTGCATGTAGATAATTGCGGACTACCAATGTCGCATCTTCCACGTTTCCAAGATTTGTTGTCAATTGATTTAATAAGCGGTTTACCTCTGCTAAACGTTCTTTTGTTTTTTGTAACGAGTGCTTATATCGAAGCAGCGTAATTTTTAGTTTAGAATCACTTTCTATTTGCTGTCCATTTAATTTTTTTTCTAGTAGAGCTAGCTTAGAAAGCGTGGCCTCCAGTTTTTTCTTTTCGTCTAATAAATCTCTCTTTTCCTTCTCCGTTTTTTGATCTAGCCCAAACATAACTTCTGTTTTCACACCTACACGATTTCCTACATCTTTTGCTTCTATCCTCTTTCCAACTGATAATGTACCACCAATAATATTTCCTCTATGACAGATAACACGCTCACGTACTTTACACTGGCTATGAAAAATAGAATTTTCTACAAATAAGTCCTTCCCAGCAATAATATTGCCTTGGTTCACATAACCAACATGTATATTTTCGTCTGCTTGAATCGTTCCTGCCCCTTGCCCTGCGACTCCTTCTGCTACATAGATCGAACCACCAGCAAGTACTGTAGCAGCTTCCACCATCCCAAATATTTTGACATCTCCTTTTGCTGTAACTGTATAACCAGCAGGAACATCACCACGAATAATAATAGTGCCGATAAAATCTATATTGCCCGTTTTCATAGATAATGTTTGATTTACTTCATATACCGGTTGGACTTGAATATACTTTCCGCGCCAGCTCAACTGCCCATCTGTAGTAGCATAAAAACTTTGGTCAGCTTCCCGATAAACAACGTTCTTGCCTGCTTTTACAAGAACTTTTTTGCCAGGGTATGATGGAATAATCGCTCCGCATACGTCAAAACCCGCTTCACCATCGGTCGGTGCAATAAGGGTTGCGATTTTTTCCCCTTTTTTCACCGATGGTATTTGCATAATGTCTCGAAAATCCTGCTTTTTTTCCCAAGCATTATCAGGATTAAAGTCAGAGATATATTGTATTTGACCATCTTTGCCATGGACTGGTTTTTTTCCTTTAGCAATTGTAATTGGATAAGTAACATTTGATGTATCGTTGACGATCGAAAAAATCGCTTCTTCCAAAATTCCATTCGTAACGTTATTTTTTTGTAGAAATGCAATCACATCTGATTTCGTCATTTGTAGTGTTGTAAAATCTTCTTCCTGTTCGCTTACGTCTATTTCTGCTAACATTTTATTTTGGGAGACGTTAACTTTAAATATATTTTCTAATAATTTCATTCCCGCACCCTCCCTAGTAAATAATTTTTAAATTATAGAAAAAGGTTATGCACATCCGTCACTTTCTTTTTGTATCTCGCCTTGTTAGTGTATGCGCATGTCAGACTCCATTTTATTTTATAAAGAAAAGTAGTTAAAAAGTTATACTTCATGCAAACAAACTAAGATATAGCTTGCAGTTTCTTTAAGATCGTGTGCAACTTAGTAATCGATTTCTTATGAATTTGTGATATTCGAGACGTCGTCAACCCTAACACTTCTCCTATTTCAGTTAATGTTAATTCCTCTTGATAAAATAAACTGATTACTAATTGCTCATTCTCATTTAAATTTTTCATACTAGCTTTTAATTCTTGTTTTAGTTCGTTTTTTACAACTTGATTTTCTGGAGAGACCGATTTAGTATCCGGAATGGAATAACCTATTCCTTCTTTAAGCTTTAGTTTCGGATCAGTAGGCTTTTCTTCAATGGAAAGAATATTAGCGAATAAAGAATCGTACATCGCAGTTTCCACTTCTTTAACCGTCATACCAGTATGCTTTGCAATTTCTTCCGTACTTGGTATTCTTTGATATTGTTGTTCTAATTGATTTGTTACGTGCTCAATCTTTTTTGTTTTTTCTCGTAAAGAACGGGGAAGCCAATCTTCTTTTCGAAGCCCATCAATAATCGCTCCTTTAATACGAAACGAAGCGTACGTATCGAATTTTAGTTGACGAGTGCGGTCAAACTTTTTTAATGCATCGTAAAGACCCATTAGTCCAAAACTTTTCACATCATCTTTCATTACATTATTTGGCAAATGGCTGGCGATTCTCTCCACATGAAAGTTAACCAAATACATATAATTTTCGATTAGTTCATTTGCTGCCTCCATGCAATGGTTATTAAGCCAATCATCCCAAAGCTTCTGCTCATGCGGAGATGAAGTTGCTTTCATCTTTATCACTCCTTCTTACCATAGCTTCATCCGTCCTGTTACTATGCGATAATAAACGGACACTCCTATTGCCTTAAGTTAAAAGTCCATCCATCAAGATGGCTTTTTGCTTTTTAGTAACTTTTATTGAACAAGCTACACTCTCCTTAAATATAAGCTCAAGTTTCTTAAAATAAGAAGTTCGTTTTTGCGACACAGCGTTTCTACTTTGGTTAGCTAGTATCATTTCTATAATTTATTCAGTCCATTATTTTTCAATGGTTCTAAATTTAAATAAATGTTTCACCTTTATTTACCGTTCGCACTTTCAAGAGACTTGTCTGTATATCAAATTCTATTGTCCGTCCAGCGTTACCACCTGTGTCAGATGCAAGAACAGGGATGGAAAGATGCTTCAGTTTCTCCAAAACAGATTCTACATTTCTTGGACCAATTCGCATCATATCCGATCCCGATGAAAATTGAAACATTTGTGCCCCTCCAGCTACTTTAGCTTTTAATAGATTACTTCTTGCTCCAAGACTAGATAATTGCTCCACCAAAAGTGGTATTGCTGTATCGGCATATTTATAGTGATTAAATTTGTTTTGTCTAGCTAATTTCGAATCTGGTAATAGAACATGTGCTAGCCCAGCTACTTTTTTTCTTTCATCATAGATAACAACACCTACACAGGATCCTAGACCAGATGTTCGAATCTTATTAGGAGCTTTGGTTACCTTCAAATCTGCTATCCCGACTTTTACAACATGAGAGGAAGAAATTAGTTTAGACATCGTTCGTAACTCCTAATGCTTTAAACAGTTTTGAAAATGAATCAGGGTCAGGAATAAATAAAAAATTTCCTTTAATTTGGCTTACTTGATAAGATGAACTGATTTTTGCATCAATAATTAAGGCATAGTCTGCTACTTGCGATACTTCAAGCAGTCCCACGGTCAATATTGCACCAGCCATATCAATACTTAAATAAGGTACAGAAGGCTGCATAGTAATATTGGTAAAGTCACCTAAGGCTGATAAATAAGCACCTGTTACGATATTACCTGCTTCTTGAATGACGGAAATGGCTAGCTCATCATTAACATCTAAACGTAATGCATCGTTATTCGTAATTTCCTTAATTAAAGCTTCTGCCTCTTCTATAGAAAAGATGAAATATACAGTACCAGGGGCATCTCCTTGAATGCGAAATAACAAGGCGACAACAACAGACTCTGGGCCACCAATGCGTTCCATCATCTCGTCAAAACTAACAATGTTCACAGTAGGCACATCCATGTCTATTTTTCGATTTACTAATTTAGACATGGATGTTGCAGCATTTCCAGCACCAATATTTCCTATTTCCCGTAGCGCATCTTTTTGCATTTGCGTTAACTTTGTTAGATCCATGAGCTTGGCCTTACCCTTCCACTGACTTTAATTCTTCTATCTCTTCTTCTGTTAATACTTTTTGCATATTTAATAGAATAAGTAAGCGGTTTTCGAGCTTTGCTACCCCTTCAATATATTTCGTATCAACAGTTCCTATCACTTCAGGAGTAGGCTCTATTTCAGATTCTGGGATATCAATAACATCATTAGCAGCGTCTACCACTAAGCCAACTTCCATATTTTCCAAAATAACAATAATAATACGATTTGAATCGCTGTAAGGTGTTTCTTCCATACCAAAACGTAATCGTAGATCAATAACCGGAGTTACAACTCCTCTTAAATTAATGACCCCTTTTACAAAATCAGCTGTTTGAGGAACTCTTGTAATTGGCATTAGCCTTTCAATTGAGCTTACCTGCTGTACAGAAACTGCATATTCTTCCTCACCAAGTTGAAATACAATGACCTTTCTATTTCCAGACATATTGTTTTCCATCTACTATCCCTCCATTTTTATTTTACTAGCGCATTACTATCAATAATCAAGGCTACTTCTCCATCACCGAGGATGGTAGCCCCAGAAATAGCGAAAGTGTTCGTTAAATAATTGCCTAGCGATTTTAAGACGACTTCCTGTTGACCAATAAATGAATCTACGACAAGTCCTACCATTTTATTACCTTTCTTGACAATGACAATGGATAAGTATGAATCTTTATTTGCTTCTATCGTTTGCTTCACGTTAAATATGTCATTTAAAAATGCTAATGGCACCACTTTGCCACGAAAATCAATTACTTTTGTATGATGTGCATGCATGACATCATCTTTATGGACAATTGCTGTTTCTATAATCGATGATAGTGGGATGGCATATTTTTCTTTCTGTAGCTCAATTAGAAGGACAGAAATAATGGATAATGTAAGCGGCAATTGAATAGAAAAGACTGTTCCTTGCCCCTCTTTAGAATCAATTGCTATTTTTCCACCTAAAGATTCAATTGTATTTTTAACAACATCTAAACCAACACCTCGGCCAGAAATATCTGATACTTGATCAGCAGTTGAAAAACCACTGGACATAATTAATTCAAATACTTGCTGATCGGATAAAAGTTCCGCTTGTGATTCAGATAAAACTCCTTTTGAAATTGCTTTCTTTATCACTTTATCCTTGTGAATGCCTGCACCATCGTCCACAATTTCGATAAACACATGGTTACCACTATGGTAAGCTTCAAGCTTTAATGTGCCATATTCAGGTTTCCCTTTATTTATTCTTTCTTCTTTTGATTCAATACCGTGATCAATTGCATTACGAATGAGATGAACTAATGGGTCACCAATTTCATCAATTACCGTTCGATCTAATTCTGTATCAGCGCCAATAACTTCCACTTCAACTTGTTTATTTAACTCCCGAGCAACTTGTCGTATCATCCGCGGAAACCGATTAAACACTTGTTCAATTGGCACCATGCGCATCGTCAAAATGATGGACTGAAGATCATTAGAAACACGCGACATATGTTCAACTGTATCTTGCAAATCTTTATTATCTAAGTCTGCAGCTAATTGCTCTAATCTCCCACGGTCAACAACTAATTCTTCAAATAAATTCATTAGTACGTCTAAACGATCAATATTTACGCGAATGGTTTTATTTGCTACCCCATTCGCATGTCGTTGTTTGCTTTGTTGCCCCTTAGGTTGCGGCTGCTCTTCAGATTTTTCTACACTTTTCTCTGTTTCCTGAATCTGATCAACGTTAAAAGGAACAATGTGAACTGTTTCAATTTCAGAAACCTTTTCAATATTCGTTTGTATCGTTTCTTTTTTATACTCAGAGATAAATAATACTGTAAACGTCTGATCAAATTGTTCTTCTTCCAATTCCGTTACAGACGGCTCAGATTTAACAATTTCACCAAGCTTTTCCAAAACTTCAAACACCATAAATACACGAGCGCCTTTTAATAAACAATTTTGGCTTAGAGCAATAGTAATTTCATAGTTTGTATATCCACGCTCTTTTGACTCTTGTAAAATAGTAAGCGCAAATTCGTCTACATTTTTCATTTGCATGCCATTTGATTTGGCTTGCTTTAAGGTATTTAGTGGTGCACTATCTTGAGCCAATGAGTCTCCTTGCTCTAAACATTTCAATTGTTCGACAATATCCGTTACGTCTTTGCTCCCACTACCACCAGAAGCAATATCCTCTACCATTTCATGTAAATAATCAACTGCAGAAAACAAAATATCAATCATTTCTGATTGAACGTTTAGCCGTCCTTCTTTAATGGCATCAAAAACATTTTCTAACTTATGCGTGAGATTAGCTAAATCTTGGTACCCCATCGTCGCTGACATTCCTTTTAGCGTATGGGCTGCTCGGAAAATTTCTTCAATGATTGCCCTTTCCTGCGGGTTTTTCTCTAGCGCTAGTAACTGGTTGTACAAAACTTCCAAATGTTCGTTGCTCTCATCTATAAAGACAGTTAAATATCCAGAAGTATCCAACTCTATCCCTCCAACTAAATTAATTGAGTTATTAACCTACTTACTGCATGCAATGGGACTTGCTTATTAACCAAATTGGTAGCCATTGCCGCTTTTGGCATTCCATATACAATTGCAGTTTCCTCCGATTCTGCAATAATGTATGTGTGTTTATCATATTTTTTTAAGCTTTTAATCCCATTTGCCCCGTCATTTCCCATCCCTGTTAAAATCACCGCCATCTTGTTAACTTCTTTAAGTGGCGCGAGGGATGTAAAAAGCATATCTACAGATGGTCTATGGCCACGTAATGGTTCTTCATCTGTTAGATCGATAAAAACGGAAGAACCCATCTGTTTTACTTTCATATGCCATCCACCTGGCGCAATATATACAACACCCCGTCGTAATCTCTCACCATGTGCCGCTTCCTTCACCACTATGTCAGATTTATAGTTCAGTCGCTCAGCTAGCGATTTTGTAAATCCGGCTGGCATATGCTGAACAATCAACACAGCAGCTGCCAAATCCTTTGGTAATTGTTCAATAATATGCTGAAGTGCTCTAGGACCACCTGTTGAAGCCCCAATGACTACGATTGTCTGCTTATACGTTCCTAACTCATTTACAGGATTCTCTACTATATTTTGCCTAACCCCCTCTTCTTGCTGACTTGGCAATTTAACCGAGGCAGCAGTAATCACTTTACGAATGATTTCTTGTTTCATAGTCTCAATATCAATTGAAATAGCACCAGAAGGCTTAGCAATAAAATCTACCGCTCCACTAGAAATAGCTTGAATGGTTTTAATCGTTGCATCTTCTGTTACACTGGACAACATAACAACAGGTATTGGATTTGTTTGCATGATGTTTTTCAAAGTCGTTATTCCATCCATTACTGGCATTTGTACGTCTAGTGTGATAACATCAGGTGAAAATTTGTTTATTTTATGTAGTCCATCTTCACCATTTCGAGCTGTAGCAACAACCTCTATCTGTGGGTCACTCGATAGCATATCTGTAAGAATTTTACGCATAAAAGCTGAATCATCAATGACAAGGACTCGAATTATATTCATAATCGATTACCTCTCCGTCCATAATCGTTTTAATTTTTGTAGAAAACTAGAACTATTTCCTTTTTCCGCTTTATATTCATCTACTTCTGTCAAGTAAGTTCGTACTAATCTCTTGGTTGCTTTACTAATTGCTGACTTTTCTTGAAAAATAATAAACGGTGTTTGGTGAATAACAGCGGCTCTGACAGTTTGATCTTCAGGTAAAGAACCTAATACATGTATATTTATTTGTAAGAATTGTTGTATAACCTTTTGAAAACGCACAAGCATGTTATGGCCTTGCATATTGGATTGCGCACGATTCATAATGACTCGAATAGGTAACATATTATTGTGACTTGCGATATGCTTTATCATGCTATACCCATCTGTTATAGCCGTGGGCTCAGGAGTAGTCACAAGAATGCACTCTTCTGCAGCTAAAATAAATGATAAGCTGTCATTGGTGATTCCTGCCCCCATATCAAAAAATATATAATCATAATGAATAAGCAAAGATTGATATTGCTGAAAGAAAAACTCCTTCGTCTGCGTATCTATCGCATAAATATCTGAAAACCCTGACCCTGCAGCAATATAATCTAAGTTTTCTGGACCTTGTTCAATAATTGACTGAATAGGAAGTCTACGCTGAAACATGTCAACAATTGTTCTTTCAATCTGTCTACCAAGCAATATATCAATGTTTCCCATACCTATATCCATATCCATGATTAGAATCTTTTTTCCATGCCGCAGTAAACCTAAAGCAAAATTTAAAGTGATATTAGACTTTCCTACTCCTCCCTTGCCACTAATAACCGCAATTGTTTTCGCTTGTTTGCTCTCTCGCATCGTTTCTAATTTGTTTCTAAGTCCTGTTGCTTGATCAGTTTTCATAAGCATGCTCCATTATGCTAGATGACAAAAACTCAGGTGTTGGGTGTACTAAGTCATCCGGAACATCTTGCCCATTTGTTATGTAACCGACGCCGATTGATTTTTTAAAGATTATATTTAACATGCCGCCAACTTGTCTTGTCTCATCTATTTTTGTAAAAATCACTCGAGAAATAGGTAAGGGCTCAAATTGATCATAAATGTTCAATAAGTCTTGAGATTTAGCTGTTAACGATAAAACTAAAAACATAGTAGCTTCTTTATTTATCAATACATCTTCTTGAAGTTGTTTAATATAAGCATCTTCTCGAAAATTTCTTCCTGCTGTATCGATGAATATAGTATCATATGTTGACAATTTGTGAATGGCTTTTACCATATCATCGTTGGAATAGACAACTTCAATAGGAACAGATAAGATATCAGCATATGTTTTTAATTGTTCAACAGCTGCAATTCGATACGTATCTGCTGTTATAAAGGCAACATTTTTTCCATCTTTTAATTTGCTTTCAGCTGCCAGTTTAGCAATTGTAGTGGTTTTTCCCACTCCTGTTGGTCCAACAAAATAGACAAGCTTTTGATTATAGGTTAAGCCTTGAAATGGAACTGCTTGCAGTCGTTGCGTTATTTCCTCTTCCACCTTTTTTACTATTTCTTGATAGGTTGGCTGTGACTTAGCGCTATATTTTCCCATCACTGATTCTATTAAACTTTTAGCAAGTGGTTGGTTTACTTCTTGCTCTAATAAATAATGATAAGCAGATTGATAATCAAAAGGATAAGTCAATGTATGAATAGCGGATTGGTGCAATAACTTTTTAACTTGCCTTAGTTCCTGTAGTTCAGGAGAAACAACATCTGTATTTGTATTATCCTTTCTTTCTTTTATCCTCATTTCTTGCTTCGGTGATACCTGTTTTTTAGGAGCTATTGGCTGTGGGTCTTTAACAGCTACCACTTCTATCTGTGGTTTTTTAAACAAACCTAAAAATTTGCGCTTATTCACTTGTCTCGATTGAAGGATAACAGCTTCTGCTCCCAGTTCTTTTCGTATTTGTTTCATGGCCTCAGGCATTGATCCTGCCGTATATTTTTTTACTTTCAAGCAATATTCACCACCCCAACACTTTGTACTTGTACGTCTGGCTCTAACTCGTTATAAGATAAGACAACAACTTGTGGTAAAAAACGATCCAATAATTGTTTTACATACATCCTTACAGCCGGTGAGCATAGTAATATCGCTGTTTCTTCTTGGAGTGTTAACTTTTCCACTTCTTCTTTCATATGCTCTAGTAATTGTTGCTGCAGCTCAGGCTCCATTGATAAGAAGCTTCCATGCTCTGTTTGTTGAATGCTTTCGGCAATTGCATGTTCTGCTCTAGCTGAAAGTGTCACAACTTTCAATGAACGATCTTTATCCGTATATTGCTTTGTAATTTGGTTGGATAGCGCTTGACGAACGTACTCCGTTAGCAAATCCGTATCGTTAGTTAATTTTCCAAAATCTGCTAACGTTTCAAATATGATTGGTAAATTACGAATAGATACCTTTTCCCTCAATAATTTAGCTAGCACTTTTTGTATATCTCCCACAGCTAATGGCTCAGGAGTGACTTCTTCAACTAATGTAGGGTAGCTTTCTTTGAGATGATCAACTAATTGTTTTGTTTCTTCTCTGCCTAGCAGCATATGTGCATGACGTTTAATTACTTCTGTTAAATGAGTGGATACAACAGAAGGGGGGTCCACTACTGTATATCCAGAGAGCTCAGCTTCATCTTTCCATTCCTCACTAACCCATTTTGCTGGTAATCCGAAAGCTGGTTCTGTCGTTTCCACACCTTCAATATCATCTTCATCCATATCTGGTGCCATCGCCAAGTAATGGTCGAGTAATAACTCTCCAGAGGCAACCTCTTCACCTTTTATTTTTAAACGGTACTCATTAGGCTGTAGCTGTATGTTGTCACGAATGCGAACAACTGGAATAACAATACCGAGTTCAACTGCCAGTTGCCTACGAATCATAACAATCCGATCTAGTAAATCTCCCCCCTGATTCGTATCAGCTATAGGAATAAGCGAATAACCAAACTCAAATTCTATTGGATCCATATTAATTAATTGCACAACATTTTCAGGAGCTTTCATTACGTCACTCTCTGTTTCATCAACCTCTTCATCGCTTGGTTCTGTGATATCTTCGGTTTGTTTAAGTAATAGATAACCACTTAACGCTAATAATGCCGCCAAAATCGTCGTCAAGAAAAAGTTTATCGGTGTGAAACCAAGTAAAAACACAGTACCACTAGCAATAAATAATAGCTTTGGATATTGCAATAATTGACCGGATACATCTGTACCCAAATTTCCATTCCCTGCTGTTCTGGTTACAACGATTCCAGTAGCTGTAGAAATAAGCAAAGCTGGAATTTGACTGACTAACCCATCTCCTACTGTTAAGCGCATAAACGTATTAATCGCTTCTTGAAAAGACAAATCCATTTGCACCATGCCAATAATTAAACCAAAAATAATATTAATTAAAACGATAATAATACCTGCAATGGCATCACCTTTAACAAATTTACTTGCACCATCCATGGAGCCGTGAAAATCGGCTTCTTTTTCAATTTTTTCTCGCCGCTCTTTTGCTTGTTGTTCTGAAATTAAGCCAGCATTTAAATCAGCATCTATACTCATCTGTTTTCCAGGCATCGCATCTAATGTAAAGCGCGCAGCTACTTCCGATACACGTTCAGACCCTTTCGTAATAACGAGGAATTGAATGATAACTAAAATGACAAAGACGACAAATCCAACTAACGGATTCCCCCCAATAACAAATGATCCGAATGTGGCTACAACACCACCTGCATCCGCTTCGGATAATATGGATCTAGTTGTTGAAACGTTTAATCCAAGACGAAACAGCGTCAATAGTAATAACAGAGTTGGAAATACGGAAAATTGCAACGCTTCCTGCGTATTCATAGATACTAAAATAACAATTAACGCAAGGGAGATATTGCAAAGTATCAAAATACTTAACAACCATCCTGGTAGTGGTACAATGAGCATAATAATAATTAAAATAACGCCTAAAAGAACAGATAGATCTCTTGCTTTCATGGGGGACTCTCCTTATTGCTTAAACTTTTCTCTCTAATTTATATACGTACGCCAATATTTCTGCAACCGCCTGAAAAAACGATTCTGGTATAACGTCGCCGATATCTACAACACGATATAATGAACGAGCAAGCGGCTTATTTTCAACAGTCATCACGCTATTTTCCTTAGCTACCTGTTTAATTCTTAGCGCTACCTCATCCACACCTTTAGCCAAAATGTACGGGGCAGCAGCTTTTTCTTCATCGTATTTAATGGCAATGGCTACATGCGTTGGATTTGTAATAATGACATCTGCGTTTGGAACTTCACTCATCATTCTTCTTGTAGCCATTTGCCTTTGACGCTCTTTTATCTTTGATTTAATAAGTGGGTCGCCTTCCACGTTTTTAAATTCATCTTTTACATCTTGTTTTGACATTTTCATATTTTTTTCATAGTCGTAGCGTTGATATGCATAATCGAATACAGCTAAAAACACTAGAATAATAACAGCGATAATTCCCATAACGATCGTGACTTTCCCAAAGAAACCAAGTGCTGTATCAGCATTTTTAAACGCCATCATCATCATTTCATCTTTATAAATCCAAATCACAGTAAAAGTTACTGTACCAATACTAACGATTTTTAATAGTGATTTAAGTAATTCCACAATCGCTCGCAAAGAAAAAATTCGCTTTGCCCCTTGAATAGGGTCAATCTTTTTTAAATCAAACTTCAGTGGCTCCGTTGTAAATAAAAAGCCAATTTGCAAAAAACTTGCAGCCAGTGCGCCGATAATCACAATGATCATAATTGGCGCTAACATTTTTGCTACTTCCAGTGTAGCTCCATTGAAAACTTGTGCCACAGTAGTTTCCGTTACTTGCCAATGAATAAACTCCGTAAATGTATGTTCATATAAAGATGTCATTTGATTCTTCATGGAACTTCCGAAAACATAAAGAACGATGAGCGCAAATAACAACAATATGGCTGTATTAACATCTTGACTCTTAGCAACTTTTCCTTTTTTTCTTTCATCTTGACGTTTTTTCGGGGTAGCTTTTTCCGTCTTTTCACCAGCAAAATATTGTAAGTCCAGCTTTAATGACAACTTATCCACCCCCGAATAAATATAGCAAACTGCGTATCGTAGCAAATAAAATTTCAAAAAGATCTTTTGCTAACACTACATATAAACTCATAAAAACCAATAATACGATAAAACTAACTAGTATTTTTAATGGTAAGCCAACAACAAACACATTTAATTGTGGAACGGTTCGAGCAATAATTCCTAACGCTACATCAACTAGGAAAAGGCAGCCTACAATTGGAATGGCAATTTGAAAAGCAATAAGAAACATCGCGTTAAAACTTTCGATAACATAGTGAACGATCGATTCATTTTGAAATGGGACATATTGCTCTAATGGGATAAATTGATAGCTATTTACCATTCCATCTATTAAGATATGGTGTCCATTTACCGATAGTAGAAATAGTAAAGCAAAAATATAAAAATATTGACCAGTTAGCGGGCTTTGTGCTCCCGTTTGTGGATCAATAACATTGGCAATGGCAAAACCCATTTGAAAATCAATAAAACCACCAGCGATTTGCACTGCTGACAAAATGATATATGCGATCAAACCTATAAGCAAACCAACTATAGTTTCCTTTAAGAGAAGTAAAAAATAATGTCCATCTATCGCTATCGCAGGAGCATCAACCGCATAAAACATTAAGAAAGCAAGAAAAAAGCTTAATCCTAATTTAAACGGCCTTGGAATTGTTCGATAAGAAAATAATGGCATCGTAGCAAAAAACGCTACTACACGTACTAAAATTAGTAAAAATACAGGTAAACGATTTATATCAATAACATCTAACATTTTTTATCCTACAAACTGATTCATATTTTGAAATAGATTAGAAGTGAACTCAATCATTTGTGTTAACATCCAAGGCCCAAAGAAAACTAATCCTACCAATACAGCAACAATCTTAGGAATAAATGCTAACGTTTGCTCCTGTATTTGTGTTGTTGCTTGAAAAATACTGACAAGCAGTCCTACAACTAGCGCAAGTAAAAGCAGTGGGCCAGTTACTAGTAAGATGGTAAACACGCCTTTTTCTGCTAGCGTTAAAACGAATTCACTGCTCATTTTTGTGCCCCCTATCTGGTTTAAGGAATACAGGACGGCTAACGCCCTGCACCTCCTATTTAAAAGCTGTCCAGTAATGAATGAGTAATTAAATACCAACCGTCTACCAGCACAAATAGTAATATTTTAAATGGCAATGAAATCATAACGGGAGGAAGCATCATCATCCCCATAGACATCAATACACTGGCAACAGCCATATCTATAATAAGAAAGGGAACAAAAATCATAAACCCCATTTGAAATGCTGTTTTTAATTCGCTTATAGCAAATGCGGGAACTAAGGTTGTTAACGGTATTTCCTCGACAGCATTTGGGCGCTCTAGTTCAGCGTAATTCATAAATAAGGCTAAATCTTTTTGCCGCGTATGTTCAGCCATAAATTGCTTAATTGGTGTACTTGCTTCATCGTATGCTTCATCTAATGTCATTTCCTCATCGAACAATGGCTGCAATGCATTATCATACACGTCATTAAATACAGGTGCCATAATGAAAAAAGTAAGAAACAGTGCAAGACCAATGAGTACTTGATTTGGTGGCATTTGCTGTGTCGCTAATGATGTTCGAACAAACGACAGTACAATAACAATTCTTGTAAAACTCGTCATTAAAATTAAAATACTTGGCGCCAATGTTAGAACTGTTAATAATAAAACTAACTTTATGGAAGTGGACACATTTTCAGGATCAGAACTCGAGAACATATCAATAAATTCATTCATTACGATCTTCCTTCTGTGCAAACTGCTGTATTAATTGGTTGCGATTTTGCTTTAACTTGTCCAATTCCCTTGTAAATTGCCGTTTGAAATTCGTTTGATCATTTGTTTTCATATTTTTTGATCCATGATTAAATTTTTGCAAAAACTTTGGAAGAGTAGCTGTTTCATAAGCTACACCCTCCTTTCGTAAGTCATCAATAACAGACTCATCCGTTATTTCCTGAAGCAGCTCAACATTATCTCCTACACCGATTAAATAATACTTTTTCCCTAGGCGAACAATTTGCAATGATTTATTCTGTCCTACAGATATACCTGCAATGTTCTCTAATGCTTTCGCTTGGTTAAATAACGCATTTTTTCGTTTCAAAAACAAAAGCAAGAGATAGATCAAACCGAGAATAAGCAATAAAGCAATGATTAACTTCACAAAGCTTAGCCATAGTGGATCTGCATCTGTGTCTTTATTCAATAATGCCGTCTTATCTTCATTATTTTCCTTCTCTGCTGCATTTGTTTCTGTAGATTCGCAGTCTGCTTCGTCATTGATACAATCATTAACAGATTTAGGAGCAGCCGCTACATCTAATTCCGTTACAAACAGAAATAGGAACAAGCTTAACAAACTAAATATAACCGTTAATTTCTTCACACACATTCACTCACTTTTAGCTTAAAGCTTTCTGAATTGCTTCAATAACGCGATCCGCTTGGAACGGTTTTACAATAAAATCCTTTGCTCCTGCTTGAATGGCGTCAATAACCATTGCTTGCTGTCCCATCGCGGAACACATAATGATTTTTGCTTGTGGATCAACGGCTAATATTTCGTTTAATGCCGTAATCCCATCTTTTTCTGGCATTGTAATATCCATTGTTATTAAATCAGGGTTTAATTCATTATATTTTTCAACAGCTTGTACGCCATCTTGTGCTTCACCAACAACTTCATATCCATTTTTCGTTAGAATATCCTTAATCATCATTCGCATAAACGCTGCGTCATCTACTATTAAAATACGATTGCCCATAAAGCAAAACCTCCCACTATATTTTGTTCACTTACTTCAGTTTGTTTAATCGATCGGATTGACTCAAAATGTCCGTTACACGAACACCAAAATTTTCATCAATGACAACTACTTCTCCAGTTGCAATCCGTTTTTCATTTACTAAAATATCTACCGGTTCACCTGCTAATTTATCTAACTCTACAATAGAACCTTGTGATAAATCTAAGATATCTTTAATCGTACGCTTCGTTCTACCAAGCTCCACCGTTACTTTTAAAGGAACATCCAAAAGCATATCTAAATTACGTTGTTCTGTTCGGTTTAAAGTCACGGGCTCAAATGAAGAAAATTCTGCTTGTTGCACATTAGATTGCTCCGTTGCTGGGTGATGATTCCCTATAAATTGTTTTGTATCCTTAGCATGAGAGTGATTCTTTTCGGGTTCCAAGTAATTATCATTATATTCTTTATGACTCGCTGGTTCTTCCATAACTGTCGATGCTACCTCTTCTTCGCTTGGTTCGCTAGAAACTAATTGGTCTACTAATTCTTTTGCAAAATGAATTGGCATTAATTGAAAGAGTGTAGAATCAATAAGATCACCAACTTTTAATTGGAAAGTTACTTTAACAAAAGGATCGTCTCCTAAAGTCTTTTCAGATTCTTTTTCCGGATCTTCTAAATGGATCGTCGGCGGAGAAATGTCTACACGTTTATTGAATACCGTAGACATGCTTGTAGCAGCAGCGCCCATCATCTGATTCATTGCTTCCTGCACAGCACTTAAATGAATTTCATTTAATTCTTCTGATGGGTTTCTGCCATCTCCTCCTAGCATAATATCAGATATAATAGCTGCATCTTCGGCTTTTATAACAAATACATTCTTCCCAGAAAAACCTTCTAAATAGTTTACTTGGACACTTACTGGTTCAAAGGTGAAATTTTTCAACTCCTCCTGAGCTATAACAGAAACTT
This sequence comes from Virgibacillus sp., assembly GCF_013393565.1. Classification (NCBI taxonomy): domain Bacteria; kingdom Bacillati; phylum Bacillota; class Bacilli; order Caryophanales; family Bacillaceae; genus Virgibacillus; species Virgibacillus sp. The sequence continues at coordinate 31,835 of NZ_JABXHF010000016.1, read as the reverse complement.
CAGGTGTCGTAATTTCAACTTTTTCTTTTAATAATGTAGATAAAGTTGTAGCAGAGCTACCAAAGGATATGTTACCGATCTCTCCTAATGTGTCAATTTCCATTGTAGATAAGAAATCATTCGTAATGGAGCTAGAGTTATCATCATCTTCTGTAGAACTTACATCTAATAGTGCATCAATTTCATCTTGAGATAGCTTACCGTCATTCCCCATCTTCATTCCCCCCTTTAAAAGTATCTAATATTTGGACGGACATTCTATTTTTATATGTACCTGGTTGTACAAGAAATTTCGGCTCATCGTTTACCTCTAATATTAGTGGACTTTCAATGGATTGATCGAGTCTAATAATATCTTTTTTGCCTAATTTCAAAAACTGTTCAATGGTGATCGTTGATTCACCTAAGATTGGTTTCACCTCAACAGTTGCTTGCTGGATATTTCTAGTTATTTTTTCATATGCTTCATCATTACGTTTTTTTCCAGCCGTTTGCATCCAGTAATGAACAGACAACTTAGATATAATTGGTTCTAATACAATATGCGGAATACAAATATTAATCATGCCGCTTGCTTCTCCTATCGCAGTATTAAGCGATACAACCACGACAGTTTCATTGGGTGAAACCATTTGTAAAAATTGTGGATTTACTTCAAAGTCTTCCATAACAGGATCAATGTCTACAATGGAAGCCCAAGCTTCTTGGAGCTTCGTACTCGCCTTTTCAAACAACTGTGACATTAGAAGTGTTTCAATTTCGGTTAAATTTTCGACTTTATTAAAACTAACGCCTTGCCCACCTAAGGTTCTATCAAGCATCGCATAAGCAATGTTTGGATTAATTTCCATTACAATTCTACCTTCCAGCGGCTTAAGACTATATGTATTTAAAATCGTCATCTTAGGTACAGAACGAATAAACTCTTCATAAGGTATTTGATCCACAGATGCAACCGAGATGTTTACATATGTTCGTAGTTTAGCTGAGAAAAAAGTGGTCAATAACCGGGCATAATTTTCATGTATCCGTGAAATACTACGAATTTGATCCTTAGAAAATCGCAATGCACGTTTAAAATCATAGACACGCACTTTTTTTTCTTGATCTTCTTTTTTTAATTCGTCCGCATCCATTTCACCTGAAGATATAGCGGATAATAATGCATCAATTTCATTCTGTGAAAGAACTTCTTCTACCAACGACCATCACCTCCAAATCGGAGTCGAAAACTTTCTTATTGTAAAATCTTACTAATTGTATAAACATCCGTTATCTTCCCTGTAGTCATGACTTCATTTAGTTTTGTTTTTACGTGTTTTTCTAAATCATTAAGCCCCGATTGGAAATCTTTTTCTTCTAAAGTAGCTAATTCTTTGATAAGAATATTTTTTATTTGAAAGTCTCGTTTCTCGATTTCCTCTTTTGCATCTTTTCCATCGGTAATAATTTGAAATTGTATTCTTACAAAACTACCATCTTTGAGATCTGTTGTAATTTCAGGTGTTTCGTATGAATATTCCTCCATTTTATCAATGGATGATGTTTTTCCACTTTGCTCATCTGAGTTAACATATTGGACAACGACGAAAGCGGAAATCCCTATAATCAGTATGACAGTTAATGACGTTAGCATCGTTTTTACTAGTTTATTCATCGCCGTTGCATACCTCCTTCTTGGTGACAACTTGAACACCAATTTGCTGATAATACGCTAAAGTTCGCTGGAGAACTTCTGAACGAGTTTCCTTTACAACAAATTTCTTTCCATTCATTAACGTAATCGTTGTATCTGGAAAATTTTGAACCTGTTCAATCATAACTGCGTTTAATGTAAATTCGTCACCGTTTAATCTTGTTAATGAAATCATGTGTAGGTGGGAGCGAAGAAACGCTCCCTTTCCTCCTTAATTTATCGTTTTAAATTTACAAGTTCTTGAAGAATTTCATCGGAAGTCGTAATAATTCTTGTGTTTGCTTGGAACCCGCGTTGCGCGGTAATCATTTCTGTAAATTCTTCCGATAAATCAACGTTAGACATTTCAAGTGCACTTGGTACAATTTTAGCAGCGCCTTCTGTTTCTGGAGCAACAATTCCGTTATAACCCGCATTTTCACTATTAAGAAATAAATTGTTACCGGCTTTTTCTAAACCTGCTGGGTTAGAAAAACTAGCGAGGGCAATTTGCCCACCATCAACTGGGTCTCCATCAGCATTAATATACGTAACTGTACCATCGGTTCCAATACTAAAACTTTCAGCGTCTTCAGGAATGGTCAAGTCCTCTCCGCCAACACTTTGCAAATAGAATCCATTTGCATCGACAATGCGATCATCATCATCTAAATAAAAGTTTCCGGCCCGTGTGTAATAGGTAGTGCCATTTCCTTCCACAATAAACATGCCATCGCCTTCTAGCATCAAATCTAACGGATTTCCAGTTGTTTGCCTAAACCCTTGAGTGTGAATATTATCGATTGATCCAAGCTGCGAACCTAAACCTACTTGAGAAGGGTTTATTCCACCACGCGTAGCCGTAGGTCCTTGAGCTCCAGAAGTTGTTTGGCTCATCATATCTTGAAATGTGACTCTTCCTTTTTTAAAACCTACTGTACTTACGTTTGCAATATTGTTCCCAATAACATCTAACTTTGTTTGAAATCCTTTCATACCAGAAATTCCTGCATACATAGAACGTAACATTGTCATTTCCCCTTTATATTAAAATTAAATATATTTTGAGCGTTTGAGGTATATTAGATTCCAACTGCGTACGTAACCGATAAAAGCTAAATGCTTATTTTCACCAGTGGCTACTTTTACTTGTCCTCTGTTTCTTCAAACGCCGGATCATTTACTTGCAAAGCTGCATCCGCGTAAATCTTCTCTCCATTTTCTAATTCTAGAATTGCCCAACCCTCATTCTGACTAACAGCGACGACCCTACTTGTTTTTATTTCCGTTTCCTTACCCGTTTCTTCATCATAACTTTGGTAAGTTACCTCTTTTCCTAACATGTGACTATATTTGATCACAGGAGAAACAAGTTGACTTTCTACTAATGTATTAATAGAATTTGACATGTTCATCATCTGCTCTAAAGAACTAAATTCTGCCATCTGTGATACAAATTGACGATCATCCATCGGATTAGTAGGATCTTGATTTTTTAATTGGGTCATTAAAATTTTCAAAAATTCATCTTTTCCTAGATTTGGGCTGGGTGTTCGCTCTTTTTGATTATGTAAATAAAGCGAAGGATCAATTTTTGCCATTATCATACACCCCTTTTATACTTGCTCATTCATTAATAGTTCATGGAAAGTAGTCATAAATTCTTCGTTATTATCTGCAGCAGAGTCATCGTGAAATTCTTGTTGTTTCTGCTCTTGTGAATCAGAATACTGCTGCGATTCAGATCCAGTTCCCTTTTGCATTTGTTGGCTTTGCTGCAATATGCCTTCTTGTTTTTCAATGGTTACTTGCTGCGGAGAAAACATATTACGGAGCTTATGTATATTAGACTCTAACATTTCCTTTGCAGCTTGCGACTGTACTAGAATACGAACTGCCATCACTCCATCTGTTTGCGTAAATCGGACTGTCATATCACCCAAGTGTTCTGGACGCAACGTTAAATGAAGCTGGTTGACACCATTTGGCATTTTCATAAATTTACTTGATTGCATAATTCGCTGTAGTTGTTGAACTAGCTCTTGACCAGTATTTCGTTGCGTTTGCTGCTCTGGTTGAAGATATATGACATGCTGTTCAAGTTTTGCCATAGGTACCGAAGTTGGGTTTATATTATTCATAGTTGTTATTGGCTCTTTAGCATAGGTTGTTGTCTGCTTAGTTTTCGACATTTCCTCCATTACTTTTGTAAGCCACTTAGCGACATCACCACTTGATATTTTAGCTTCATTATTGTAATGCTGTTTCTGAACAAACGCACTTCTTTTTTCAAATGTAGCCACTAACTGTTTCCAAATGGTTGCTTCTTTTGTATTCCCTCCTTCGTTTAAACGGATTATTGCCTTTTCCGTATTCCCTGCGGTACTTACTTGTTTACTTAACTCAGACCATTGCTGTAATAAATGAACTAACTTTGACGCTGCTTGTTGTATATTTGGTTGATTATTTTGTTGATTGTTTAGCTGGGATAGTAAAGTGCTTACCTTAGAGAAAATCGCAGTTAATTCTTTCTGTATCAATAAATTTGCTGACTGCTCATCTGTAATTGATATACTTTCGTTACCTAACAATAGTTGCTCACTTGGAAGTTGTTTTTCTATTTGTATGGCTATCTCTTTATTTAAGGATTCTTCCGGTTGTACTCTTTCATTTCCTTGTGTTTCAAACCATTTACTTACCCACTGTTGCATGAAAGGAGACATCTCCTCAGACAACCAGTTAGTTTTATCATCAGGTAATTTTTCACAAATTTGATCCATCATCTTTCCTAGTTCTTGCTTAGAGGCTAGCAATTCATGAAAAGCATGTTCCGTTTGTTGCTCTTTTACTGTCAATGGCATAGAACCTTTTTTATCAACTGTTGATGGTAACTGCTGCAATAACATCGCAACGTTAATCATTTTAACACCACCTTCCTTGAGCATTTTATTGCGCGTAATTCCATATATAATGAATCTTTTCACTTCCCCTTTACATATCCTCCGATTTTGTAGTGGGGAATCGTACAGCAGCTTATCTTCACGGGAAACAGGACGTCAACACTTTAAAACTAAAAATTATAGAATTGATGTCAAAGAAAATCCACTTTTTAAGTGAGCGTAGGCTATGACTTGCATCTTTAAATGCTATCCACATATAATTAGCATTTTTTCGTCAGAACTACTACTTAACAACCTACTCCGTATTGGAAATGATGAGATTTTTGACATATTATCTAGCTGCTTAATAAAGGACTACTCTTCCTCTGCCTTATCTAAAAATTGCTCTGTTAATTGCGCAGCAGTAGTTGCATCCATTACTTCTAATATCTTGCCGCGTTCCTTGTCATCCAACTCTTCTAAAATGGCTAATGCTGTTTTTCTCTTTAAATCTTGTAAAATTTGAGCTGCTTTTTCTTCATCCATTTCTTTAAACGAAGTAGACATTGATTTAAAGGAATTCTTTTTTGTTTGATTTTTATCCTTCTTCTGTTGTTCTTCCGTCTGATTTTGCTCTCGATCTTGAAGTTTAATAACGTCTTGTTCGAGCATTTGGATCGTTGTCTCTTTCTCTTTTAGTTCTTCTTGTAATTGTTTAATCTCTGAATCCTTATTTTCAATTTGTGATTTCAACTGCGTATCCGCTGCATCTTTTGCCTTCTTACCATCTTCTTCATCTACAAATGATGAAACACCAGGAATCTCTGCTGCTTTCCCTTTCACCCAACCTCCTACATCCACACCTGTAGCTAACAAAATAATGGTGACAAGCGTAATAGTGAAGCCTATAGGGACAACAATTGCGAACAAGAACCAAAGAAAAGGATTCATTTTTTTTGTATCTGCTTGTTTTTTCTTAACCATTCGCTTCACCTATTTTTATATTTTAAAAATTGCTGCATGGATATTTCATCCATCATCGATTTTTCTAATTTTTCCTGTGCTTCCATTTCTCTTTGCTTACGATGTGCAATCATTTTCTCAAATTTTTTTGTTTCTACATGTGCCTCTGTTAAGTCAGATTGTTTTGCTTCCATATCTGCTCTCGCTCTTTGTACTTCCTCTTGTAAATGGACAATCATAGCATTTAATTTTTCTAAATAGTCAACCTGTTCCCTTAATTTTTCTAACGTTGTAGTTTGTTGCATACATTCTTCATAGGTTTCTTCTGCTACTTCTTTCTTTTTTAACAATTGGTATAATTGGGTGGCAGAATTTTCAAAGCAATCGATAGCCTGCTGATAAGCTTTTTGAGCTTGTACTTTTTCCGTTTCTCGAACATGCAGTAGTTTAGTTAAGACTACCGTTCCACTCATTTCCGAGCACCTCCGTGAAGCAGATTTTTCATTAAATGAATAGATTCTTCTAACGAGTAATAATCACTAATCCCTTGTTTAAGAAAAGATACAATTTTAGGATAATAATCCATTGCTCGATCAATTTCTTGGTCTGTCCCACGTTTATAAGCCCCTATTTGAATCAATTCTCTATTCTCTTCAAACGTTGCGAGTAAATTCCGAATTTGTTTAGCTGCCTGCTGGTGATTTTCGCCTGTAACTTGCTGCATTACCCGACTGATAGATTGCAATATGTTAATCGCAGGATATTGACCTCTTTCTGCTAATTTACGATCCATAATGAAATGGCCATCCAAAATACCTCGAACAGTATCAGCAATTGGCTCATTCATATCATCCCCATCAACGAGCACCGTATAAAAAGCCGTAATGGTCCCATTAGAATTGGTTCCAGTTCTCTCTAAAAGCTTAGGTAGTGTCGCAAATACAGACGGTGTATAACCTTTAGTCGTCGGTGGTTCCCCAGTGGCCAATCCAACTTCTCTTCTTGCCATAGCAACTCGTGTTACGGAATCCATCAATAAATTAACGCGGTAACCTTGATCACGAAAATATTCGCTAATAGCGGTAGCTGTATCCGCACCCTTAATTCTCATTAAAGCTGGTTGATCAGATGTTGCTACGACGACAATGGACTTTTTTAGCCCTTCTTCGCCCAAATCTTTTTCGATAAACTCTCTAACTTCGCGTCCACGCTCACCAATCAATGCAATAACATTGATATCTGCTTCACTGTTCCTTGCAATCATTCCAAGTAAAGTACTTTTTCCTACACCACTGCCAGCAAAAATACCAATTCTTTGCCCTTCGCCAACAGTTAGTAACCCATCAATAATTTTAATACCAACCTGTAAAGCATTTGTGATTGGCGGTCTTTGCATTGGATTTGGCGGAGATTGATCGGTAAGATAGCTCATAAGGCCTTTTTGCAACGCTTTACCATTCAAAGGCTTTCCTAAAGCATTAATAACATTACCAATTAACCCTCTACCAATTTTAATACTAAGTGGTTTTCCAGTAGCTTCTACTAAACAACCAGAACCAATTTCTATTACTTCCTCATAAGGCATTAAAATAATTCGTTCCTCATGAAATCCTACTACTTCTGCAATGATTGGAGTTTCTCTTTGAGAAGCTGGATGAATGTAGCACACTTCACCGATGTTTGCAGCAGGACCTTTAGACTCGATCATAATACCTACAACACGCAATACTTTCCCGTAACGTTTGTACGTATCTAATTTAGAAATAGCATTTAAATAAGCAGTTGCATTCATCATTTTCCCTCTCCTGCTAATTCAATTAGAGCCTTGCCAATCTCTTCAAGCTGCGTATCAACCCCCACGTCAACTTGTCCGTATGGGTATTTAATCATACAGCCGTTTTCTTCTATTTCATCTGATACATAACACATAAGCTTTGCATTTGGTTCAATTAAAGAAGATAACTCTTCTTTATGTTGCACGACAAATGCATATTGGTTTGGATGTAAATATAAAGCAATTTCAGATTGATCTTTTAATTCTTTAATAGCTGCTTGAATAATAGGTAAAAATGATTTATGGTCTGCTACTATTTCTTGTTTGATAATTTTTTCTGCTGTATGAATAGCGATTTCCATAATTGTTTCTTCATGTTCTTCAATCAGTGAATAATATTCGTGCTTGGCACTTTCAACCAAATGATTTGCATGATCTACATAAGCCTTATACGTAGTTAGCGCTTCTGATTTCCCTTCCGAAAAACCAGCTTGGAACCCTTCTTCCTTTGCAGCTTCGACGTATTTTTGTCTTTCTTCTTGCCAAGCACCCTTTTCAGCTTCAATCTCTCGTTTTGTTTGTTTTATCAATTGTTGGCGCTGTTCTCGAAGTTGCTCTAATGCTTGTTCAGCTTGCAACAGTTCCTGATCAAGTTCCGATTTATCATGAGCTTCTTTTACATGCGTATTACTTGGCTGAAAGACGCTAACTGGCTTTATACGAATTTGTTTTCTTTCAGTTATCCGTGAAGGATTAGACAATGATATCATCTCCCCCACCTCTAGCAATAACGATCTCACCTACATCCTCAAGTCTCCGTATGGTTGAAACAATACGTGTTTGAGCCTCTTCAACATCACGCAGACGTACGGGTCCCATATATTCCATTTCTTCTTTAAATGTCTCTGCCATTCGCTGAGACATGTTTTTAAATATGATGTCCTTCACTTCATCGCTACTCACTTTCAATGATAGACGAAGATCTTCGTTATCTACTTCACGAATTATACGTTGAATAGCACGATTATCTAAAATAACAATATCTTCAAACACAAACATCCGTTTTTTGATTTCATCTGCAAGCTCTGGATCTTGAATTTCTAATGCATCTAAAATTGTCCTTTCTGTACTTCTATCAACTCCATTTAATACTTCTACTACTGCTTGTATTCCACCAGTTTGCGTATAGTCCTCTGTAAATGAAGCAGAGATGTTTTTTTCCAGCACTTGCTCCACTTGAGAAATAATTTCCGGTGATGTAGAGTCCATTGTCGCGATTCGCTTTGCGACATCTGCTTGCATTTCTTGTGGTAATGCTGATAATATTTGCCCAGCCTGTTCCGAATCCAAATAGGACAGGACTAAAGCGATCGTTTGCGGATGCTCTCCTTGTATAAAATTAAAAACCTGTTGTGGATCCGCTCTTCTAGCAAAATCAAATGGTCGCACCTGTAATGAAGAGGTTAGGCGGTTAATAATGTTCGTTGCCTCTTGTTTGCCGAAAGCTTTTTCTAACACTGTCTTTGCATAGCCAATTCCACCTTGAGCAATAAAGTCTTGAGCTTGAGCTATTTGATGAAATTGCTCTATAATCTCCTCTTTCTTTTGGTTATCTACTTTTTTAACTGAAGAAATTTCTAAACTTAACCGTTCAATTTCTTCTTCCGTTAAATGTTTATATACTTCTGCAGATACATCAGGGCCTAAGGAGATTAATAGAATTGCAGCTTTTTGCTTACCAGTTAATCCTTTATGACGTGCCAATATTCATACCCCCTATTCCTCTCCAATCCAACTGCGTAGTAATTTCGCGAAATCTTCTGGTTTTTCTTTAGCAATCTTTTCTAACTGTTTTTTACGAATCGTAGCTTCTGAATCTTCCTGTTCTGGAAGGTCAGGTACTTCCATTGGTGCTGTTGATTCTTGTAACAGCTCTTCTTCTTCACTTTCTGCTTTTCTACGACGCAAGAAAATAATTAGTAAGACAATAATAGCTAGAAGCAACCCGCCCCCAACTGCATAAACCCAAGTTGGTATAGTTGACGCCGTTGTATCAGGTTGAGTATCTGCACCCGTAAACTCTTGAAAAACAATGGATACATTTTCTTCTGGCGTAACATCTTCTTCGTATGCTGCATCAATGGATGTCGTAACAATGGAATTGACAATAGAACTAATTCCTTCTTCGACAGCAGTCTCTTCTTGCTGTGATAAATATTCTACTTCATTTTCTTCTGTAGTTTTCGCACGGTTAACCGCAATTTGAATGCCTAAATCACGAATCTTATATGGGCTTTCTACAATATTTTTTCTTATTCGATTAAATTCATTGTTGATGGTTTCTTTTGTCATTTCATATTCGCCATCACCATCATCATCTGTAGCCTGATAATTGGCCACGTCTTCCTCGCCAGTACCGCTGATTCCACCTGCAGCCGCGCCATTCCCTTCATACGTTTCCTGTATCGTTTCTATACTAACAGGTAATCCTTCCATACTTTCTAAGTCAACTGGTTCGACAAGCTCTTCTGTTCGATTTTCTTGTGTGAAATCAATATCTGATGTTACGGACACGATAACATTTCCAGGTCCTACCATGGCTCCTAGCATTTGCTGCAATCGTTTTTGTACGTCTTTTTCAATATCTTGTTTAACAGTTTGTTGATACGTGTACGAGTCTTTTGATGTGTTGTTTCCAGAGCTCTCTAGGTCAAAACTCTCAAAATATTGATTTGTAATAGCAATATTCTCTGTAGGTAAATTCGGCACAGCCTTGGAAACAATGTGATACAGTCCGTTTATCTCACTTGGTTCAAAGTTATAGCCTGCTTCTGTATGAATAACAATCGAAGCGCTTGCTTCTTGTTTGGCATCATTTACGAATACAGGCTCTTCTGGCATATTAATCATCACTTTAGCGTCTTGAATGCCATCAATTCCTTTGATTAAATTTGCCAATTCTGTTTGCATCGCGTCAAGCTTCATAACATTAAATTCGTTTTCAGTAACTCCCCATGAAGCATTTTCACTAAAAAAGGAGTAATCAATATTGCCGCTGTTTGGTAATCCTTGAGCAGCAAGGTCAACCAAAAGACTATCCACTTGCTCTTCTGGTACTTCAATTACCTTACCACCATCTGTTAATTCATAGGGAACACCTTTAGCGTCCAACTCTCCTTTAATTTGTCCCACTTCTTCCATAGATAAATTATTATATAATGGAACATAGTTTGAATGCGTTGTAAAAAGGACAATGCTTACTATTAAAAGGAGACCAACAAAAATGGAACCGAAAAATGTTATTTTTTGAACTTTTGTACGATTCCTCCAAAAATTCGTTGTTCGATCTTTCCAATTTATCATCTTCTCTTTCATAAGTTCCCCCACCAACATGCTCTAGTAAAATATCTTTCTATATGTACTGTACGTAAAGAGGATAAAGCATCACCTCGTGCAGAGATGCTATAAAATTATTCCTAGTTATGTAATAAATGAGCCTGAAAATCTTTAACCAATCAGACAGTAGATAACGAAATGCTATTTAAAATTACAATTGCAATAACACTTGTAGAAATGTTTTATAACTGCTAGATCCTTTTCATCTACACTTGCATACTCATCATTTCTTTATAGGCTTCAACTGCTTTACTCTGAACTTGTACAGTTGCTTCTAAAGCGATACTAGATTTTTGAGAGGCAATCATAACATCATGCAAATTTGTAATATCACCTTTCGCCATTGCTTCCGTTTTTTCATCAGAAATGGCTTGTACTTCATTTACATTATTAATGGCATTTTTTAATGCGGAAGCAAATTTTGCTTGTGCTTCACCAGGAGATATTTTTGGTTTACTTTGAACAGTTGCATTTGGAGATAGTTCTGTTATTGAATTGCTAATTCTTTGAATCATAAAAACCCTCCTATTTAATGCTTTTGTAGCTACTCTCTAATAAATTGCTTTGTCAATGAACTTACTGATTATTCGTCTTTTAAAGTATAAGCCGATTCCTTTCTGAAATTTAGGTCTTTGTAAATTCTCACTTACCTTTTCCCATGTGCAATTACCCTTAAAATATTGGCACCTATATCGTAAAAATATACTTATTTACCAATTTCTAAAGCTTTCATCAACATAGATTTCGTAGCATTTACAGACGTTATATTCGCCTCATAAGAGCGAGTGGCGCTCATTAGATCAACCATTTCCTTCAAGGGGTCAACGTTCGGTAATTGAACATATCCATCTCCATTAGCATCCGGATGACTAGGATTATATACTTGCTTGAACGGAGTTTCATCTTCTTCTATCGATCTGACACGCACACCACTAGAAGCTGGAGCATTAGCTGCTTTATGTAAAAAAGATTGAAAAGAAGCTCCCTCTGGCTGCAATGCAACCATTTTTCTACGGTATGGTTCTACCTCTCCGTTCTGATTGACGGTAGCCCTCGTTGATTGTGCATTAGCAATATTAGATGATATCACATCCATTCTTAATCTTTGTGCTGTCAAAGCACTAGCACTAGAGTGTAACGAATGAAACATGGACATTATTTACCTGCCTCCTTTTAAAGCTGTTTGCAAACTTCCAAATTTCCCACTAATGCGATCCACTAGCGCTTGGTAGTAAATTTGATTTTCAGCCAAGTCTGCCATTTCCTTATCTACATCTACATTGTTACCATTATGCTGATATGATGATGCTTGATTTATAATAGTTTTATAGCCAGCTGGTTGCGTATCTCCTTGAAATCCTATATGACGGCTGTTTGTTGTTTTGGCCTGTATAGGTCGCGAAAGTTCATGTGCCAAATAATTCTTAAATGTAACATCTTTCGCTTTATAATTAGGTGTATCTAGATTTGCTAAATTTGATGAAATTGCTCGATTTTTGGCGGAAGAATAGCCTAATGAATGTTCTAAAGCTTGAATTGTTCCATTAAACAAACTCATTGTTTCACCCCTAAAAAAGTACTAGTTATATTTCAAAAAGCAGTCGAAAAGTAATGTTTATCTACGAATAGTTTAAGTCATAATCAAACTAAAGTCTATGGTTTTTAGACATTTTTATATAATACATTACAAGTTGGTTATTTTTTACTAGGTCAATTATACTATATTTATGTTTTGTATGATTGACTTTTCTTTCAATTAAGGACTTTCAAAAATCGACAAAATATGAATAACTTCAACAGGAATGCTTGGGGTGAAATAATAATGATAGATTAAAAATCATACAGGATCGATGTATTCAACTCGATAAGTAACTACATGTCATAGTAGTGTATACTAGAAAAACTTGACTCATTGCCAATTCTTTATGGCAAAAACCGTTTTTTTTGCTTAAGCAATAAATTTTATACTTTGTCATAAAGTGAATCTTCCTTTAGCCGAGGTTTTCCTTCACCACCCACTGATTGTTAGTAGCTAAAGGGTATTACCTAAAGACGCTTACGAAATAGGAGGTGTAGGTACTGTTATCTCCGCTTAGACTTGTTCAGCTCACATCTTCAAGCAGGAGTCTTGCAGCACCTTATATTGGGGATAAAATCATGACCAACCTGTCCAACGGGTGTTTTACACAATGGCTATAAGCCAAAACTACCTACCAGCGTCTATAAGCAATGGCTCTCATTTAGCATTCAAACCTCATTGTCTTTGCCTCTTTTGCTTTCCCCTAAAGGAGTGTTAGTGTTTCTTGCCACCCTTAAAAGGGTCTTCGTACTCTCTTACGCTTAACTTATCTAATGCTATATCATGCTTCTCTTGCCCTTGTATATATTTTTTACCTTTGCTTCATTCAGCCCCACTGTACTTACATAATAACCTCGCGCTCAAAAGTGCCTATTACCGAATTTATATTTCAAGTTTGCATGCTTATCTAAAATTATAAGAGCGCTTCTTCCTTTTTTAATAACCCATAAAGGATACCGCTACTTTTGGTGGGATACTTACTAACATGTGCACATGAATAGGCATAAGATGACCTCTGCTTTGTATTTACATAACCATTTTGTATGCACCAAACTATTTCCTTTTTTTGCCAATTTAATCACTTTCCTTTCTATAACAATCTCTATTATAGAAGAAAGTGAGTTTTTTGTTTGGTATAACCATTGGTTCCTCACCCGCATAGCAGGTGGTTTTCTGTTTCGCACGCTTTCGCGAGATCAACGGACTAAAGTCATAATATAAAACATCCGCAACACGGTTAAACGCGTTGCGGATGTTTAGTTTTCTTTCTACGAGCAATTATTTTATATTTTTTATCTAGAGCGTAAATTTTCTAATTCAACAAGGAAATTGTGATTTAAGACTTTAATATATGTCCCCTTCATACCCAGTGAACGAGATTCGATTACCCCAGCACTTTCTAGTTTTCTTAGAGCATTTACAATGACAGAACGGGTAATGCCAACACGATCAGCGATTTTGCTTGCTACAAGAAGCCCTTCACTACCGTCCAGTTCTTCAAAAATATGGTCAATTGCTTCTAATTCACTATAAGAAAGTGAACTAATTGCCATTTGAACAACAGCTTTACTTCTTGCTTCTAGCTCAATTTCTTGAGACTTTTCATGAAGAATTTCCATACCTACAACTGTAGCCCCATACTCAGCTAATAAAAGATCGTCTTCATTAAATTCTTCTGATAAACGACCAATAATAAGGGTTCCTATACGATCTCCACCGCCAATGATTGGAACAATGGTGGTTAAAGCTGTTTGGAATAAGTCGCGGTTTTCTACTGGGAATACAGTATGTGGACTATCTATACCAATATTCGCTGTTGTTTCATGAATATTGTGTAATCCTTCTGTATATTCTTGCGGAAACTGACGTTCTTCCAGCATAGCTTTCATTCTTTCGTTTTCAATCTCTTGATTAATAGCAAATCCAAGTAATTTCCCACGACGGCTTAGAATATATACATTTCCTTTAATTACATCACGTAACGAAGCAGACATATCATTAAAGTCCACAGATTTCCCGCCGAATTTTTGTAGCATTGCATTAATTTTTCTTGCACGATTTAATAGTTCCATTATGATCCTCCATTCGATCTCTATATGTTATAAGATATATTGACTTAAATCCTTATTTTTAGCGATAGCAGAAAGTTTTTCATCTACATAAGCTGGAGTGATTTCAACAGTATCCATATTAATCTCTGGTGCTTCAAAGGACAGATCCTCCAGCAACTTTTCTAAAATCGTATGAAGTCTTCTAGCTCCAATGTTATCCATTTCCTGATTCACTTCATAAGCAATTTCAGCAATTCTATTTACAGCTTCGTCTGTAAATACTATATTTATACCTTCTGTTTTTAATAAAGCTTCATATTGCTTTAATAAGGCATTAGATGGCTCTTTTAATATTCGTTTAAAATCATCTGTTGATAGTTTCTCTAATTCTACCCTAATTGGAAATCTTCCTTGTAATTCAGGAATTAGATCAGATGGTTTTGACATATGAAATGCGCCAGCGGCAATAAATAACATATGGTCTGTTTTTACTGGTCCATGCTTTGTAACAACTGTAGACCCTTCAATAATTGGCAATATATCGCGTTGAACACCTTCGCGAGATACGTTAGCACTTTGTTCATCTTTACCAGCTACTTTATCTATTTCATCAATAAACACAATCCCCGATTGCTCTGCTCGTAAAATGGCTTCTTGTGCCGCCTCTTCCATATCTACAAGTTTACTCGCTTCTTGCTGCGTTAACACTTTCCTTGCTTCAGACACTGACAATTTTCGCTTTTTCTTTTTCTTTGGCATAAATTGTCCAAGCGCATCTTGCATATTCATGCCCATATGTTCCATTCCAGAACCTTGTAACATGTCAAACATAGATGGCGTTTGCTCTTCTATTTCAACAGTTACTACTTTATCTTCTAACTCACCAGATGCTAACTGTTGTTCTACACGCTTTCGTTTATTTCGAATCTCATCATTTTTCGCAGATTCTTCAGCACCTTCTTCACTATTAGCCTGTGAAGAAAATAACATTTCAAAAGGGTTTTTTGTTTCGTTGGTTGCTTTAGACTGAGGAACTAAAAGTTTGACAAGTAATTTATTTGCTTCTTCTTCCGCTTTCTCTTTAACTTGTTTCATTTTTTCCTCTTTCACAGTCCGCAATGCCATTTCAACTAAATCGCGAATCATGGATTCAACATCACGACCTACATAGCCTACTTCCGTAAACTTCGTCGCCTCCACTTTTACAAATGGTGCACCTTCCAGCTTAGCTAGCCTTCTAGCTATTTCTGTTTTCCCTACTCCGGTTGGTCCAATCATTAAAATATTTTTCGGAACCACTTCTTCTTTTAAACCTTCATCTAGCTGCATGCGCCTATATCTGTTACGCAATGCAACAGCTACAGATCGCTTTGCACTTTTCTGGCCAATAATATATTTATCTAATTGTCCAACAATCTGTTTAGGAGTGTAGCTCATACCCATTTCCTAAAGGCCTCCTTTTACTCCAATACCTCAAGTGTGATATGGTTATTCGTATACACACATAATTCTCCAGCAATTTCTAAGGATGCTTTCGCAATCTCTTTGGCAGATAGTTCTTTAGAATATCTCGCTAGAGCTCTACCAGCGCTAAGAGCATAATTTCCACCAGATCCGATAGCTAAAATTCCGTCATCAGGCTCTATGACTTCTCCAGTACCAGAAACTAAAAACATATGCTCCTTATCCATGACAATTAACAAAGCTTCCAGTTTTCTTAGCACTCTGTCGCTTCGCCATTCCTTTGCAAGCTCAACTGCCGCTCTAGGCAAGTTGCCATTATATGTTTCTAATTTCGCTTCAAACTTTTCAAAGAGCGTAAACGCGTCAGCTACGGAACCGGCAAATCCAGCTAATACCTGTCCTTTAAATAGTGTACGAACTTTCTTTGCTTTATGTTTCATAACTACTGCATTTCCCATCGTTACTTGACCGTCCCCACTCATCGCACATTGTCCGTTATGGTGGATGGCAAAAATAGTGGTAGCATGCATTTCATTGGTCATGTAAGCTCACCTCTTTATTTAAAGTTAATCATTTGCTCTCGGGTGACTTCTCATATAAACACGTCGCAAATGATCTTTCGTCACATGCGTATAAATTTGAGTTGTTGACAGATTTTCATGACCTAATAATTCTTGTACGCTGCGTAAATCAGCACCTTCATTCAAGAGATGAGTAGCAAATGTGTGTCGCAGTTTGTGTGGATGCACATGCACAGTTAAAGCTGCATCTTTCACCATTTTGTTCAATATGTCACGAATCCCTCTATCCGTTAAGGGTACTCCACGATTATTGAGAAATAATGCGTTTGTTTGTTGATTGGATTTTGCAAGCAACGCTTTTCTTCCATCCTGTATGTATGTTTCCAAAGCAATTTCAGCAAATTTTCCATACGGAATGTAACGTTCTTTTCTGCCTTTTCCTTGCACAAACACTGTTCCAATATAGAAATCAATGTTATCTAAAATCAACTGTCTACACTCACTTACCCTTATCCCCGTAGCATAAAGCAATTCTATTAAGGCTTGGTTTCGCTGACCTAAAGGTTGGGTTAAATCACTTACTTCAAATAGCTTTTCTAACTCTTTCTCATACAAAAACCCCGGAATCTTGCTTTCCGTTTTAGGTAAACGAATAGCTGAAAATGGATTTACATCTACCACATCTTCTCGTTCTAAATATTTATAAAACGTTCGCAACGCTGATATCTTCCGGGAAACAGATTTCCTGCTTAATCGCTGATCATATAGGGTATTTAAAAACACACGAACAATCCGTTCGTCCACATCACAAAATCTCGTTAACCCTTCCGTGTGCAAAAAAGAAAAAAACACTTCCAGATCCTGCATGTAATATTTAATCGTATACGGGGAGGCATTTTTCTCTATTTGTAAGTACTCTTTAAAGGATTGCCAATATTGTCTGAAATTATTCAAATTTTCACCCCATTAAGCAGCGAATATAGCATAACACAGAAAATCATGTTAAGCAATAAATTTAACTAAATTGTAACAAAATTCAGAAACAACCACTCTCATAGTTAGAATTGCCTTTTCATCTGGCCATTTTTGCATGAAATCAATCTTCCATCATTAGGTGTTTATTACGCTAGCTAATTGCCACTAAGCCATTTGTGTGATCCAGAATGAATGCATAAAAGTAAGAGCAATGCCGTCAAGTACATTGCCTTACCAAGGCGTAATTATATCTGTTTTGTGGAGATTAGTCAATTAATTATGTTTATATTTTAACAAATTCAGCAAATCTTTTATAACTAAGCATTTAGGAACATGCAAATAGCTGACAATATCACTCTCATATAGTATATATCCTTTTTTTAGAAGGTTCAAACAGTATCATTGTTAAATAATTGTGACAAAAATAGCAGGTCTTCATTTTAAGAATTAGATTGATTAAACTCACATCTTCCAATTCATGAGGTAGGGAGCTTAGCACCTTATATTCGGGATAAACCCTTAAAACTTTATACTATCCTATAATACGAAAAGAAAACTGTTCAACTAAGTTGAACAGTTACGTTTGAGGCTCTTCTTTATATTCACAGTTCGTACATTGAATTTGCGTTCCCTTTTTCGCTTTTTTCTCCACTAGTAATGCCTCGCATTTAGGACATGGTCTAGAAATAGGTTTATCCCACGAAACGAAGTCACATTCCGGATATTGGTCACACCCATAAAAAGTACGGCGTTTCTTTGATTTTCTTTCAACTATTTCCCCTGTTTTACATTTTGGACAATCAACACCAATTTTCTTTAAAATCGGTTTCGTATTTCGGCATTCTGGAAAGTTCGAACAAGCCAAGAATTTCCCATATCTCCCCATTTTATAAACCATCTCATGACCACATTTTTCACAATCAATTCCCGCTGGTTCATCTTTTATTTCTACTTTTTCCATTTCCTGTTCAGCCTTCTTCAAGCGCTTCTCAAATTCTTGGTAGAATTGATCAATGATCTTTACCCATTCTATGCTTCCTTCTTCAATAGCATCTAAATCGTTTTCCATTTTTGCAGTAAAATCTACATCAATAATTTTAGGGAAGAATTCTTCAACCAATTCTAATACAATCGTACCTAATTCAGTAGGTACAAATCGCTTATTATCAATACTTACATAACCTCGTCTTTGAATAGTATCCAAAGTAGGTGCATAAGTAGAAGGACGGCCAATTCCTAGTTCCTCCATCGTTTTTACTAATCTCGCCTCCGTATACCTTGGTGGTGGCTGTGTAAAATGTTGATTCGGTTTTATTTCCTGTGCCTTAACTTTCATACCTTCAGATAATGCAGGAAGGAGTTTGTTTTCATCTTTTTTCTTATCATCTCTTCCTTCCACATACACTTTCATAAAACCTTTAACTTTTATCTTTGAACCTGTAGCTCGGAACTCAACATTATTATTTAATACATGAACAGTCATCGTGTCCATAACCGCAGCAGCCATCTGACTAGCCAAAAATCGTTCCCAAATTAATTTATATAATCGAAGTTGATCTCTTGATAGGATAGCTTTAAGTGAATTAGGCTCTCTTAACACAGAAGTCGGGCGAATAGCTTCATGGGCATCTTGCGCAGACTCTGATTGTTTCTTTTGTTTATTTGTCCCTAAGTACTCTTCTCCATATTGTTCATGAATATACGAGTTCGCTTCATTTTTTGCCGTTTCAGAGATTCTTGTTGAATCTGTACGCATATACGTAATTAGTCCAGTTATACCACCTGCTTGACGACCGAGGTCAATTCCTTCATAAAGTTGCTGAGCAACCATCATTGTTTTCTTTGCTTTAAAGTTCAGCTTTCTAGCAGCTTCCTGCTGTAAGGAAGAAGTAGTAAATGGTTGAGCTGGATTCCTTCTACGTTCTTTTTTGTTTACTTTATCTACAGTAAACTGATCACCTTGAAGCATCTGTTTAATTTCTTTTACATCTACCTCTGTTTTTAATGCTACTTTTTTTCCATTTATCCCGTAAAAGGCCCCTTCAAATAATTCACTTTCTTTTAAAAACTGCGCATCAATGGACCAATATTCTTCAGGGATAAAGTTTTCAATTTCTTTTTCTCGATCAATGATTAATTTCACTGCAACAGATTGCACGCGCCCAGCACTTAAACCTTTTTTGACTTTTTTCCATAGCAGTGGACTGATATTGTACCCTACCAATCGGTCAAGTATCCTTCTTGCTTGTTGCGCGTCAACTAAATTCATATTTATAGATCTAGGATGCTTAAACGACTCTTTAATGGCGTCTTTGGTAATTTCATTAAATACAACCCTGCATTCTGATTGCTCATCAATGTTTAAAATATGAGCTAAATGCCACGCTATTGCTTCCCCTTCCCTGTCAGGGTCCGCTGCGAGGTATATTTTTTTGGCCTTTTTAGCTGCAGATTTTAAATCCTTAACCACATCGCCCTTTCCTCGTATAGTAATGTACTTTGGAGTAAAATTATTTTCTGCATCTACACCCATCTGACTTTTTGGTAAATCTCTTACATGCCCCATCGAGGCCTTTACTTTATATTTTTTTCCTAAATAACGTTCAATCGTCTTCGCCTTCGCAGGCGACTCAACGATCACTAGATAATCCGACATATGATTTCCTCCCAAATTAAGGGTGCTCAAGAACAAGATTCACACCCGACCAGAACTCCTTTCTGGTAACCATGTCTTTCTTTATTTTCATTATTGTTTGTTCACTAAAATAAACCTACAAATTATTCTTTAATACTATTTACAAATCTTCACTAATAGTAAATATATACATTGCATTTGTCAAACATGTTCTGAAATAACCGTACTAAAATCTATCATTCTCATTGACATTAATTATTTTTTTCATAAATATACATACTGGTTAGTAGTCCTTTCCCGCCCATCGCGTGGACTTGCCATTCTTCAAGAATGTCTTTGGCATTTGTAACCATTTGGGCACCATCTCGAATCAATTGATGACAGCCCTCTGTTTGCTCTGTAAATATAGAACCAGGAACCGCAAACACTTCTCTCCCTTGTTCTAATGCTTGATCTACCGTTATCATAGTCCCACTTCTTTTTTTCGCTTCAATAACCAATGTGCCAAAGCTCAATCCACTAATAATCCGGTTTCGTTCAGGAAAATGGTGTTTAGCAGGTGGGGTTGTTGGCGTATATTCAGATAGCACAAGACCTTTATGAACAATTTCTTGATATAATGATTGATTTTCTTTAGGATAGAGATGTTCAAAGCCACTTCCTAATACAGCTATCGTTTTTCCATTTAATATAAGTGTCTTTTCATGCGCATATTGATCTACCCCTCTTGCTAGTCCACTTACAATTAACCAATTTTTATGGAGTAAAGGCTCGATTATAAAAGCTGTTTTTCTCTTTGCCTCCCTTGAAGGATCCCTCGAACCAATTACACTTAAAGATGGGGCATCATTTAATAAGTCTACGTTACCTTTCCCATATAAGACAAGAGGTGGGTCATGAATAGCTTTTAACATAGGTGGAAACCGTTTGTCAAGGATAGTAATTATATGCTGATTTTTCATTTCCGATTGCAACTGTTTTAGACGTGCTTGACTATGAAGATCTTGATATAAGGTTGTAGCGTTTTTTAATGGAAGAGAAAAAGTGTGGCTGATTTGACTCGGGGTCATTTGGTAGAGTTGTAGAAGAGAACGATCTAGCTTAATAATTCTTTGAATACTCCTTCTAGTCACTCCCCTACAACGACTTAAATGAATAAAACGAAAACGAACTTCATTCGTCATATTCCACTTCCTTTCAAAGGGATTGTTTAAAAAATGAACTTACAATGACACATCGATATTTGTAGTTGGCTTATTTTCCTGCGTTAGTGATAAAACAATTAAATAGTATTTCATTAGAGGATAAGTAAAGAGGAGCCTATGATTTTTTAACTAGGCTCCTCCATTGCGTACAGATATTTCTATCGTAACTTATAACCTACGTTTTTAGATTTATTATTAAACTAAAAATACAAATGAACTTCAAATTTTTTTAGGAAACCTTATTGTGTTTTACACTTCTCTTTTAAGCCTTTTTCTTCAAGCACACCTATCATTGTTTTACCCATAACTGCCGGCGTTTCAGCAACTTTAATTCCACACTCATTCATAATGCGAATTTTTTCCTCGGCTGTTCCTTTTCCACCTGAAATAATAGCGCCAGCATGCCCCATTCTTTTTCCTGGAGGAGCTGTAGCACCTCCAATAAAACCAACTACGGGCTTCTTCATGTTTGCTTTCACCCATTCAGCTGCTTCTTCTTCTGCTGTACCGCCTATCTCTCCAATCATCATAACAGCATACGTTTCTGGATCATTATTAAATGCTTCTAGCACGTCAATGAAATTGGTTCCATTAACAGGATCACCACCGATACCAACAGCGGTAGTTTGACCATATCCAGCTTCTGATAATTGATGAACCGCTTCATATGTTAATGTTCCTGAACGAGAGACAACGCCAATATGACCTTTTTTATGAATATAGCCAGGCATAATTCCAATTTTACTTTCATCAGCAGTAATAACCCCTGGACAGTTTGGTCCTACGAGCCGTGTATTCTTTCCTTCCATATAACGTTTTACTTTCACCATATCCATTACCGGAATATGCTCCGTTATACAAATAACCAAATCTAATTCAGCGTCAACAGCTTCTAGAATAGCATCTGCAGCAAACGGGGCCGGTACATAGATGACGGAAGCTGTAGCACCTGTTGCTTCTACAGCCTCTAATACTGTATTAAAAACAGGTACACCTTCTACCTCTGTACCACCTTTTTTCGGAGTGACTCCACCAACAATTTTTGTGCCGTATTCAAGCATTTGTTTCGTATGAAATTTAGCTGTGCCACCGGTTATCCCTTGGACAATTACTTTTGTATCTTTATTAACGTATACACTCATTTTCGTCCGTCCTTTCAAACATTTTAACGTCATTTTACGAAGTTTACTTTACCATGGAGACTATTTTTTGAGCACCGTCAGCCATCGAATTAGCAGAGGTAATATTTAATTCTGAAGCTTCCAGAATTTTCTTCCCTCTAGCAACGTTTGTTCCTTCTAGGCGAACAACCAACGGAATTTCTAGCCCTACTTGCTTGGTTGCTTCTACAACTCCTTCAGCAATTACATCACACTTCATAATGCCACCAAATATATTAACGAAAATACCTTTTACATTCTTATCAGATAGAATGATTTTGAAAGCTTCCGTTACTTTTTCAGCCGTAGCACCGCCTCCAACGTCAAGGAAATTAGCGGGCTCTCCGCCATAGTGTTTAATAATATCCATGGTAGACATAGCAAGTCCAGCACCATTTACCATGCAACCTATATTCCCGTCCAGTGAAATATAGCTTAAATCGTACTTGGACGCTTCAACTTCTTTCTCATCCTCTTCATCAAAATCACGTAAATCCATAATGTCCTTTTGACGGAATAAAGCGTTGTCATCAAAATTTAATTTTGCATCTAAGGCTAAGACTTCCCCATCACCAGTTGTTACTAACGGATTAATTTCAGCAATGGAACAGTCTTTTTCGACAAATGCTGTATATAAACCAATCATGAATTTGACAGCTTTACCTAACAAATCATGTGGAATATTAATATTGAAAGCTAATCTACGTGCTTGAAAACCTGTTAAACCAACAACAGGATCAATAACTTCTTTAAATATCTTCTCAGGTGTAGCAGCAGCTACTTCCTCAATTTCTGTACCACCTTCTTCAGATGCCATCATAACGACACGAGAAGTAGCGCGATCCAGTACTAAGCCGATGTAATATTCTTTTTGAATATCACAGCCCTCTTCAATCAATAAACGTTTCACTTCTTGCCCCTGTGGCCCTGTTTGATGCGTTACTAACGTTTTGCCAAGAATTTCATCGGCATATGTACGCACTTCATCGACATTTTTAGCTATTTTTACCCCGCCGGCTTTACCACGTCCACCAGCGTGAATTTGTGCTTTCACTACTGTGACATCGCTTCCTAATTGTTTTGCAGCTTCTACAGCTTCTTCAACTGCATAGGCAACTTTTCCATTAGGGACTTTAACGCCGTATTGTCGCAAAATCTCTTTGCCTTGATATTCATGAATGTTCATCCTATATCCTCCCATCAAATTTCACTGCATATCCATTGTATAAAAAAACGCTTCAATTAACAAGAAATACCGCACATCTCAACATATTTCGCTACCCCACACTTTTTCTACATATATATATATATTTTACTATGAAATGACCATTGACTTCATACAATAGTCACGTATAGTAGCCTTTAAACATGCTTTATGTTACATTTGCTGATCTGTACGATAGATAAATGCAAATACTTCAGCCACCGCTTCATAAAGCTCTTCTGGAATCGTTTCATTTATGTTTAATTGACCTAACAACTCTACTAAAGAAGCATCTTCTAAAATTGGAATGTTATTTTCCTTTGCTGCTTCAATGATTTCATCTGCCAGTTTACCTCTACCCGAAGCAGTAACGACAGGAGCAGTGTGATGTGCTTCATGATAGCGTAGTGCTGCTACTTTCCTTTGTTTTAAGTTCATATTCGATAATCCACCCCTTGATAACTCTGAGCATTAAACACAGCTGTTTTTGCTTTCTTTCCTTGATGTAAAGCAAAGAATGAAATAGATGATAGATGATAATTCATTTCCTTTAACCCTTTCTTTAATAAAGGCTGAAATTGCATCGGAAGTGTTCGCGATTGGATATGATCATTGAAAACATGAATGCTAATATTTCGATTTTGTACATGCATATCTACCACAGTTTCTTTTATATTTGTTAATTCCAAATAGAACACAATTCGACAATGATTTGGATCTAACTTATTTGTTTCTGTTTTCTTTCCTTCGAACTTTATTTCCATATCATTTGTTAATCCTAACTTTAAGGCTGGTATTTGTAGATATGCTTGCAAAAAACCATTATCGAAATCTTGTACAGAGGATAATTGTACAGCATGTAAATGGTGAAGCACTTGCTGTAGTTGTTCCCCCAAGCCGCCTTTTGTTTGCTGTAACATGGAAATCAATTGACTTTTAATGGTAGTTGGCGGTGATTCTCCTTTAACCAACAAATTTTCATGTGATATACCTGAAAGTTGCAAAAACCGTTTTGTCAATTGTAGAAATTGCTCTTTTGGCTCTGCCAATAAATATTTTTGTGAAAACGTGATAATTTGTTCTAATTGTTCATATGTATGTGACTTTTGCAATGCACGTAACTGAACGAGTAAACCGCCAAAATCACCTCCGTTACCTACGTTTTTAGCGAATAATGTCGGAAAGACTTTTGTTACATCTTGTTTTAACTGTGAGACTTCAGCATCTGAAAACATATATTGATTAGCCGCAGTTAATAGAAGCTTGCTTTCCCATTTTTTTAATATTTGGTCAGCATGTTGCATAAACCATTGATTATTAGCTATATAATGCTTTAAATTATTTATTGTGTTTGAAGAATAAATATCTTGACCATCTAATAACGATTGGATGAGGGAAAACACTTGTTTATTTCGAAAAGAAAGTATCTTACTCATTTGTTCTTGACTATTTGCAATATTTTCAGCAGTTGGTTGTAAAAGATCGCTTAAATGTCCTCGCAGCATTGAAAAATTCGAATCCTTCGGTAGCATATGCAAAAGTTTTTGCAATTGAGTAGCGAAAGGATATTTTTTTTGCATGTGAAGAGCTTTCGTAGTTTGTTCAGTTATTGGCCATTCATTTGCTATTAACTCTTTCATTATAGGCATAAAAACTTGAACTTGCTTATCTTTATATTGTGACATATATTCAAAAGCTTGTTGCAACTGCTCTCTATGAAAAGATATTTGTTCCTTCGTTAATTGCTGCACAAGCTCCGCTTGGTTCGTTGCCATTTTTAAGGAAAGTTGCTGTAACAATTGATTCGCATTCAATGCCCCATTACCTAATACCTTTAATTTTAACAATTCATCAGCTTGCATAACTTGAAAATAATAATCCTTTCCAGTTGTTAAAGAAGCTTGTAACTGAGCTATCAGTCGCAAGCCACCTAATTGTATTTGCACCTTATTTTCTGGATATATTTTTATAACCTGTCCTTGAATAATTTGACCTTTTTTAAGTTGTTGTTGTGAGGGAATTTTTAACTTATTTAGTTGTAATATTTCTTTCAACTGATGGATACGCACAATACTTCCCTCTTTCCTAATTGATCATTTTTTTAACCGGTGCAAATGAGCAGCGGTGCTGTGGACAAACACCATATTGATGTATTTTTTTCACATGCTCCTCTGTTCCATATCCCTTATTAAAAGCAAATTCATACATAGGGAATTGAAGATGTAATTCCTTCATATAATTATCCCTTGTCACTTTTGCCAGTACACTAGCTGCTGCAATTGAGATGCTTTTGGCGTCACCTTTTGTAATTGCTTCACTTGAAATTGTTAATTTTGGCAATTCTACTGCATCAATTAATATACGTTCAGGCATAGGGTCTAACTTTTCAATAGCTTCAGCCATAGCAAGTTTTGTTGCCTCTAATATATTAATTTGATCTATTATTTTACTATCAACTATAGAAATTCCATAACTAATCGCATGTTCTTTTATGTAATAAAAAAATTCATTTCGTTTTGACTCCGTTAGCCGCTTTGAATCATCTAGTCCTAATAACCGAAAATTAGATGGTAAGATTACTGCAGCTGCTACAACAGGACCAGCTAAGGGTCCTCTTCCAGCTTCGTCAACTCCAGCTATATATTTTATTCCTCGTTTATAGTGAGAGCGTTCAAATATTGTCATTTCCACATAACGTTCTTGTAGCGCTTGAAATTTAAGCTGTTGTTTATCATATTTATGAATTAATTGTTGCACACCTTTTCTTTCATCCAATCGTAAATATGCAATTTGTTTCTCGTCCAATTTCTCTGCATGAAACAAACGATTCAGTTCCCTAATAGATATTTTCTTCATATTACCCCTACCTTTTTACTATCGACTAAATAATAGAAATATGAAATGAATGTTTCTCTTCTATTCATTGTTAGAAAAATCGACTAGTTATTAAATTTTTTAATACTATAGAAAAGCATAAGCTGTTTGGGTTTATAGTATAAGAAAAACGAAGGTTTACGCCATAACAACTTGGCGATAAGACAAGTTTTTCTAACAATAGATTCTACGTGAAAAATTTCCCAAATGAAATAACAAGACACCCATCCGAAGATGCATGTCTTACAATATTGTATCTTATTATGCTATGAATATTTCTTTGTCAATTGACAAGACCTATACGTTAATCCAGTAAGCCTTCATGACAGTTAAAAACGAATCATACTTTTAAATTTAAGCTACTTACGCTGTTTTAATTCGGTTATATTTCAGGTGTCTCCAAAGTTATTTTACCAAGTTTACCTGAACGTAAATCTTGTATTACGATATCAGACACTTTTGCAAAATTAACTTTCCCTCCGCTTTCAAGCGCTCCACGCTGCTTACCGATATAGTTGAATATATCCCACATATCTTCTAGCGTATTATCCAAATTATAACGTTGTTTTATGTTTTCTGGGTAATGTTGTTGCATATATTGAATAACAAATGCAACGATGTCTTGCAATGAAAGTAATTGATCTTTAATAGTGCCAATTGCAGCTAACCGAAGTCCAACTTCTTGATCTTCAAACTTTGGCCATAATATCCCAGGTGTATCTAAAAGTTCAAAATCAGATTTAACTTTTATCCATTGTTGCTGTTTTGTAACCCCTGGCTTATTTCCCGTTTTAGCTATTTTTTTATTTGCCAACCGGTTAATTAATGTCGATTTACCAACGTTTGGTATGCCAACAATGATAGCACGAGCAGCTCGAGGCTGTATACCTTTGGAACGTAGTTTTTCCATTTTTATCTTAGCATGTTCTTTTGCCAACCGTATGACAGCTTGTATATCATGTCGTTCATTTACGTTAATAGCAATGGCTGAGATCTGATGATGTTCAAAGTATTTTATCCATTGTTCCGTAATTTGTTGATCAGCTAAGTCTTTTTTCATCATTACAACCATTTTTGGCTTTTGCTGAATTACTTGCTGCAACATGGGGTTCTGAGAAGAAAGAGGAGCTCTAGCATCTACTAGTTCGATAACAAAATCGACGAGCTTCAGTTTTTCCTCTACTTCACGCTTTGCTTTGGCCATATGGCCAGGAAACCATTGTATTGTCATTACTTAACCCTACTTTCCAATTAGTTGCATACGTTCGAACGGCCAATAAATTAAACTTGTCTTGCCAACAATCTGATCCATTGGTATAAGCCCTAGTGAGCGGCTATCCATTGAATTCTCTCGATTATCTCCTAAGACAAGGACGTAATCTTCAGGTATTTTACGATAACTGCCCGGAAGATCTTCCAAGGTAAAATTGTTTGTATATACTTTTACTTGAGTCTTATTTGCTTGACCCTTCAAAAAGTTTTGTTCTATTTCTTTTTCATTAATGTACAATATATTATTTCTAACTTCAACATGGTCTCCAGGTAAACCGATAACACGTTTAATAAAATCTTTTTCACTAGAAGCATGAAATACAACAATATCAAAGTGTTTTGGGTCTTTCAGGTCATAAATGATTTTATTTACCATCATTTGATCGCCATTATGTAATGTCGGGAGCATAGATGGACCTTCCACCACAATAGGCGCAAACAAAAATGTACGAATGATAAATGCCAAGCCAAGAGCAATTAAAATTGTTTTTCCCCATCCTAACCACTCTTCGCGATACTTTTTTCTATTTGATTTTTCAGTCAAAGGACAAACCTCCATTTCAAAATACACTTTTTTAAAATGAGGCAAGAATGTAAATTACAACGGCCATTAATATGTAAGTGTAACTTGGGCAATTATGTAGGCTTTCAGGTTAGAAGAGGCTTTAATTCAATACTTATGTATAATATTAGAAAACTTGGCTTAAGACCAGCGGAAACTGTAGATTTGCTTGCTTATACTATAAACCTTAAACTTTATACTTTCCTTTAGTATAAAAAAGGAGCTTATGCATAATTGCCAAGCCCCTTTTCTTAAACACTTTATTTAGTCATGTATTTCTTTAACGACGCTCTTTAATACGAGCCGCTTTTCCACGTAAATTACGTAAATAGTAAAGTTTCGCACGACGAACAATACCACGACGACTTACTTCGATTTTATCAATCCGTGGAGAATGTAATGGGAATGTACGTTCCACACCGATACCGTAAGATAATTTTCTTACTGTAAATGTTTCACTAATCCCGCCGTTTTGACGTTTGATTACAACACCTTCAAATACCTGAATACGTTCTCGGGAACCTTCGACAACTTTAACGTGTACTTTTACAGTATCCCCAGCGCGAAATTCAGGATGATCTGTGCGTAATTGATCTTTTGTAATATCTTCAATTAATTTTTGCATCCTGTTTCACTCCTTCCAAACCAATGCTCATGCCTTTTAAATGGCAGCGGAACATCGTTGATAGTGTTTAAAACATATATTACTTTAAACACAGCTTTTAATATACCATATACTTCAAAGAACTGCAACTACTTTTGCCAATATCGTATTTAGTCTTTTACAATGCTTTTTTCATCTATTGTCAACTTTGAATTATTTAACAGATCTTTTCTCCGTTCATACGTTCTCTTGAGCGACTGTTCTTTTCTCCATGCCGCAATTTTACCGTGATCACCAGACAACAAAACTTCTGGAACTTTCATTCCACGAAATTCTGCTGGTCTCGTATAATGAGGATGTTCTAACAAACCCGACGAAAACGAATCTTGAGGTGCTGAAGCTTCATTCCCAAGTACATTAGGGAGTAGACGAATAACACTATCCATTACTACCATAGCACCTAACTCTCCACCTGTTAAAACGTAATCCCCTATGGATATTTCATCATTTACTAAATGTTTACGTATACGTTCATCAAATCCTTCATAGTGCCCACAAATAAAAATAAGATGATCTTCTTGTACAAGTTCTTCCGCTTTTTTTTGGGTAAATGTTTCGCCTTGTGGGCACATTAAAATAACACGCGGCTTAGAAGAACGTTCTTTTTTTACTGCTTCTACCGCATCAAAAATAGGCTGGGGAGTTAGCACCATTCCCGCTCCTCCACCATACGGATAATCATCGACTTTCTGATGCTTATTTTGAGCATATTCACGAAAATTAACTAGTTGATACGTAAACTTATGCTTATCCTGCGCTTTTTTTAATATAGATGATTCCATCACACCTGTAAACATTTCCGGAAAGAGTGTCAATATATCTATATGCATCATTTATTCCAACAACCCTTCCATTGGAGAAATGATGACTTTCTTTGCTTTGACATCAACTTCCAAAACAACATCTTCAATATACGGGATGAGTATATCTTTGCCGCTTTTTCTTCTAGTGACCCATACGTCATTCGCACCAGGTGATAAAATTTCCTTGATCATTCCTACTTCTTCTCCTGTTTCTGTTATAACGGTACAACCAATTATTTCATGATAATAGTATTCATGCTCATTTAATTCCGTCTGGTCCGATTCAGGGATTTTTAGCTCACTGCCTTTAAAGTGAATGATATCATTCATGTTTTCATAACCTTCAAATTGCAACAGATCAAAACCCTTATGTACGCGATGACTGGATATAGTAACTTGTAAAGGGGCTTGTCCATCATTTACCACGTAAACGCGCTTACCAACTTCAAATCGATCATCAAAGTCGGTTATACGTAACACTTTAAGCTCTCCTTTAATGCCATGTGTATTTATGATTTTTCCTACTGTGAACATCTTCTCTGTCATTTAATCACCCGCTATTCATCTATCCGTATCACAACGTCATCTTTTATAATGATCGCTTGTTCTTTCATTACTTCATGCCAATGGGATCCTTCTGTAACCTCAACAAGAGCTTCAACTTCTTTTTCAACAATTTCACTACCTATTTCAAGCATATCCAGTTGTTCCATTTTAAACTCAACCAGTTTTATTTTTTCTTTGCGATTATTAATTTCCTGTTGAAACCGTTGTTCGAGTTCATGCTTGGAATAAGTCGATTTATTTAGTAGTTTACGCTGTTCAAACAACAACTGTTGACACTCTTGCTCAAGTCGCATTTTATGATCATGGAAATTCGCCTGCATTTTCTGTTTACTATTTTCCGTTAATACTTGTTTAATCTGCACCTTTTTTATTATTTGCATATGGCTCGCCTCACTCTCAGAACATCTCAGCAGAGCATAGCAATAATTATATGCTCTTGTTTAAAACACCCTTTTTCATACAACTAAATGCTTTATTTTCTCTATTACTTTTACCACTTCAATCTGCATACCGCTCCACTATTATGTTAGCATTAACGTGGCAAAAAGGGAAAGGGTTTTTAATCCCTTTCCCTTTTACATAATATCTAAATACACACGTTTATTACTATTTGTCTTCGCTGCATAAACAACCGTTCGAATGGCCTTTGCAATTCGACCATTTTTTCCGATTACCTTACCAACATCTTCAGGATGAACAGAAAGATGATATACAATCTTCGTTTCTTCTTCTGTCTCTGTAATAACGATATCTTCAGGATGATCTACAAGTGATGTAACAATCGTTTCAATAAGAGCTTTCATGTTATCACACTACTTTGCAACTTGATTTTTTTGCTCGTGAAATTTCTTCATGATGCCTTCTTTAGAGAATAGATTGCGAACTGTATCACTAGGTTTTGCACCTTTAGACATCCAGTCAAGTGCCTTATCTTCATCTATTTTAACTTCAACTGGATTAACTACAGGGTTATACGTTCCAATTTGCTCGATAGAACGACCATCGCGTGGCGCTCTTGAATCAGCTACAACGATACGGTAGAATGGGTTTCTTTTTGATCCCATACGCTTCAAGCGAATCTTTACTGCCATTTTCTTGCACCTCCATCTTTAAAAACTTAACACATTTTTAAATTCTAGCAGAAAAAGTTAAGTCTGTAAAGTGTTTTCCCATTACAGAGTAAAATAATTAGGCAGAACATATCAATTGAATGCATCTGCTTCAAGCTTCTACATAAACGGCAGCTTCATTCCTTTTTTGCCTTTTTTGCCTTTTTGCATATTTGTCATTTGCTTCATCATTTTTTTCATTTCTTCAAATTGCTTCAGCAAGCGATTTACTTGTGAAACATTTGTACCTGAACCTTTAGCTACCCGTTTTCTTCTACTTGCATTCATAATGCTTGGGTCTTGACGTTCCTTCTTGGTCATAGATTGAATAATCGCTTCTACATGTGAGAGTTGTTTTTCATCAAATTGGGCATTTTTTAAACCCTTCATTTTATTTGCACCTGGAATCATATTCATTAGGTCTTCTAATGGACCCATATTTTTCACTTGACCCATTTGCTCTAAAAAGTCATCCAATGTAAAAGACATCGTGCGCATTTTCT
>NZ_JABXHF010000103.1:0-10589 GCF_013393565.1 Virgibacillus sp. | reverse complement strand
AAGCCATTGCTTATGCAAAAAAATCAGGTCTTAACCCTGAGTTAGTGCTTGATAGTATAACAGCTGGCGCGGCCGGAAGCTGGTCACTTTCTAATCTTGCACCACGGATGATCAAAGAAGATTATACACCAGGCTTTTATGTAAAACATTTTATTAAAGATATGAAAATAGCACTAGAATCAGCAGGAGAGCTAGGGTTGTCTACACCTGGATTAGCTCTATCATTAAAGCTTTACGAGGAACTCGAAGCAAAAGGAGAAGCAGATAGCGGCACACAAGCCTTAATCAAATTATTTTCTTTACCCCACTAATCTTCATACAGAAGGATGATACATAAACTTATGTGTTATCCTTTATATTTGTCGTTTTCAAGTGTAGAAAGCATCTTTGAGTGAAAAGTTATATTTTCACACTTAAATTTTTTAAAAATTTAGTGGTTTTACATTTTAAAGCAAGCTACACTTGTATTGTACAAACAAATGAAAGGAAAGGAAGGGGAAAAGATGGAATCCAAAATAGAAATACTCCCAAAACAGCGAATTGCTTTTATGCGACGAACTGGCCCTTATGGTCTTGAAAATATGCAAGTAATGGGGCGTTTTAAAAAATGGGCTACGGAAAAGAATCTCCTTCAATCAGCAACTATTTTTGCTATACCTCAGGATAATCCGGTCAAAACATCACCTGAAAATTGCCGATTTGATGTGTGTATCACCCTCTCTGAGGAATACCCTTTACAAGAGGATAGAGCCATTCGCGAAGGTTGGATTTCTGGAGGAAAATACGTTGTTTATAACATCAATCACACATCTAAAGATATTGCCAAAGCGTACAAAGCTATTTTCCCAGACCTCAACAAAAACGGTTATCAAATAACGAACAAACCTATAATGGAAAGATATACTGGCGATATGTATAACCATCCTTATTGTGACATTTGTGTGCCTGTAAAGTAAAATTCTGGCATACCAAAAGAAGTTATCCGTTCGATAACTTCTTCTTTTTTTCATGTATGAAATCGCCATTGATCGCATGGAAAAAGCCATTATACGACTTGCAGGTGCGCTATTTGCACAAAAGGTATTAACTATAAAAGTATAGAAGTTTATTTGCAACACTTGGCTTAATTTTGGGATATAGCATCATCGTTTTTCGTATAAGACAACCTTAAACCTTAACATTTGATACTTTCCTATCTACTTACTTTTAAAGAAAAGCTAATAATATAGCATAGAGGTTGCTCAAAGTTGACCATTTTCCGATATTTTCATCGTTTGCACGCATCTAAAACTATATATGGCACACTTGCGAAAAGACAGTAACCTTTCCAAAGGATCATTTTCCTTTGTTCATGTTTTTGTTATCTACTTCTTGCTGAACGGCAAAAGCTAAATCATCATTCCCAAATAACTGAAGCGCTTGGAGTACCGTTTCTGTCGCGATGAAATCAGCTTCTTCTTTGGACACCGTCTCCTCCATCATTTCTTCCAACACTTTATTGGCTTGTTGATGAGGATATGCCTTTTTATACACTTCTAAAGCATCTACATCATGATTGACACACCACTGCGCAAAAACTAAAATCATCATTCTTTCATTTTGCTCATAATTTGCAATGACCGTTTTTTCTCTTTCGTTCATACGCTTACCCACCATTTCTTAACATAAATATCCAAGAAAATGATAACGACTGTTGTAAGTCAAGGGGCAAATGGTTATACATCTCCTTGCTAACACCTTGCTTTGGTACACCATACCCATCTACATATTCCAAATCTGTTTCCGTACATAGCTGTTGAAATTCCCAAGGCATCATTGTATTACAAATGACTGTTTCCCCATGCAAGCGCGGATAACTATTCGCACGCGGTCCTGCAGTCGGTCCTAATATTCCTACACAGATATGTCCACGTTCTTTTACTACACGCTTTAACTCTTGTAACGCTTGCTTTGGATTTTCCGTCCACTCCAAAACATTAATTGCCATAATTGCATCAAATGTATTTGTGGAAAAAGGAAGCTTTTGCACATCCCCTTCCATTACATGGATGCTATTTGGAAGTTTCTGCTTCGCATATTGAACCATTACGGAAGAAATATCAAGTGCAGCTACTTGATAACCTTGCTCATATAACTTATACGCACCATACCCATCACCACAGCCAATATCTAATACATGCTGATTAGCGCTCAGAAAACGACGTAAAAATGGGATAACAGCCTGTCTACTTCCGGTTTCCCACATGCTTTTACTGCGTTCATTCCAAGTAACCGCACGCTCATCCCATTGCTTTGCGACCTCTCCATTCCAATTAAACCCCATATTACATCCCCTCATTCCCCTTATCCTTGTTTCCATTATGCATTATCTCTGGCTTTTTTTACAGTAAGTTCTTAGATAAAATAGTTTTTAGGAAAACTTCGCTTATCGTTAAATCTTTATGTCGAAAAACACCATCGTTTTACTTTATTACAGAAAGGCTTTCCTATAGTGTAATAAAAATCATGCTAAGACGAAAACATGGTATAATTGCGATATGAAGTTGACAGTGGCTTATACGAATTAAATAATTGCTTACGTTGAAGTCTGGGTGAGGCTTAAACTTGTTCTATATCGCCATAATGACAGATTTAATTGTTTACATAAAATGATGTTGTACGAGGAAAAAATAAGACTGCCTCATTGTAGAATGTGAAAGGAGAAATAATTTGGAAGCATTTCTAACAATAGTAAAGGAGATTATTTTACCAGTTTTTATTATTATGGGATTAGGTTTTTTCTTACAAAAGAAATTTGACCTTGATTTACAGACGCTGGCAAAAATAAACATTTACTTTCTTGTTCCTGGGTTTATTTTTGTTAAACTATACGATACAACATTTTCAGGGCAGCTCTTACTACAAATAGTCGTCTTTTTTATATTATTAATTTCCGTACTCTATATCGTAGCAACAATTACCGCGCGCCTTATAGGGTTTGATAAATCAAAATCCACTACATTTTCTAATAGTATTCTTTTCTTTAATTCTGGTAATTATGGAGTTCCTGTCAACGATTTGGTGTTTAAAAGTGATCCTGTAGCGATGTCCATTCAAGTCATTATCTTAACCTTACAAAATATTCTACTATTTTCTTATGGCATTTTTTCCTTACAATCTATCCATATTGGTAAACTACGAGCACTATTCAGTTATTTTAAAATGCCCGTATTATACGCCATGCTAGCAGGAATTTTATTAAATATCGCAAATGTTTCCATTCCTTCTTTCGTTTGGGTTCCAGCTAATTATATAGCTGATGCAATGGTAGCTATGGCCCTACTTACTTTAGGTGCTCAAGTAGCTCAGCTTCGTTTAAGCTCCAGTTTGCCAACAGTTTATATCAGCTTAACTATTCGCCTCCTTCTCGGTCCAATCATTGCTCTTGGTATTATACGTATCTTACAACTAGATGGCATTATCGCTCAAGCTCTGTTCATTGCCTCAGCAATGCCCACAGCTGTGAACAGTTCGGTTATCGCTCAAGAATATAACAATCATCCAAATTTCGCCGCACAAATCGTTCTATTTTCCACCATTTTCAGTACGATTACGGTAACAGCGGTCATTTAATTATCAAGACATTTATTTTAAAAGATCAGTTCGCAGGTATCTTCAAATATTTAGTAAAATATGCACCTAAAATAAACAAAGCAACAGTGATCCCAAAACTCACCAAACCGAGAAATTCAAAGAAGTAGGCAATGATATTTACAATTGATATGCAGAAAAAACAAATCGGTGTCAGCGCGCTTTTGATGCCTTTCACCCCTGCTCGTTTTCTTTTTTGTATCGTTACATATATTGCAATGATAAGTATAATTGCTAAAGTTCCCCACATTATGTCTGAAAACAATGCTATAAGCCTCCTGTGTTTCAAGATGTTACTTTCCTATATCATATCAAATTTCCCCTGTTAGAAAAACATACCATATCGCAAGTCTTAAAAAGTCACCATAACCCACTAATTGGTTTATAAAAACTGCTTTGGCTTCTTTATTTAAAATGGTTTCACTTCTCCTTTCTCTCCTCCTTATTATAACTATGTAACAATAGTACTTGAACTATTGTTACATAGTTATAATAAGGAATTTTTCAATTGGTTTTATTTGAATAGAAAGGAAAGGAGTGTATTTCAACCAAGCAACCAAAAAAGGTTCGATAATGCAAGTATTTTCATTTCCCTGTTAAATTTAGTTAATTTACCTTTTTACGTACAAATCATCGTGTTATAATGGGGACTGTTAAAGAGGTTGGGTCATACATTCGTATAAAGAGAGCCTTCCATCAGCGGGTATTTCTTTTATTTCCACTGATTATTAGGCGGATTGAGGTGCTGTTATCTCCCTCATAGACTCGTTCCAGCTCGACAGTCTTACAGCAACTTATATCTGGTATAAAAGGTTAGCTTATTTTTAATGCTATTGGATTTGAACCTCTATTCTAGAAGAGATGAGGGTGTGATATTTTTTGTGGAAACGTAATATTGTTTTATGGATTTCGTTAGCGTTAAGTAGTTTATTTGTAGTTGTAGGTGTTGTATTTAATCAATGGTTAGGAGAAAAAGCGGCAATCTTCTTAGACTTTGCAGTCACTTATTTCAATTGGTTTTATTTGCTTGTTGGATCTCTGTTTGTTTTCATATGCGTTTTTTTAATTTTTTCAAAATACGGAAATATCAGACTTGGAAAAGATACAGATAAACCAGATTTTAGTACTACCGCTTGGATTTCGATGCTTTTTAGTGCGGGAATGGGGGTAGGTCTAGTATTTTGGGGGGTAGCAGAACCAGTAAAACATTATTTATTCCCACCATACGGGGAAGGTGGAACGATAGAATCTGCAAATAATGCAATGAAATATACATTCTTTCATTGGGGATTGCACCCTTGGGCCCTCTTTGGAATCGTAGCATTAAGCTTAGCTTATTTCCATTTTCGAAAAGGTTTACCTTCAGCGATCAGCTCTATTTTCTATCCTATTATAGGTGACAAAATTCATACGAACATAGGCAAAACAATCGACGTACTGTCGGTTTTTATTACGGCAGTAGGCATTTCTAGTACGTTTGGTTTAAGTACATTACAAATAGCTAGTGGCATGGAAGCACGATGGGGCATTGAAAATACATTTAGTACGCAGCTGATGATTATTAGTTTTGCAACAATCATTTTTTTAATATCTTCATCGACTGGCGTTAATCGCGGCATCAGATATATTTCTAGCTTAAATGTAATTCTATTATTTACTTTAATGCTTTCTGTTTTTCTCATCGGTCCAACAAAACAAATTTTAGAAATTTTTATTAGCTCTACAGGAAGTTATCTTGGTAACATCGTTCCAATGGGGTTGAAAATGGAACCATTTGATCAAAAAGCAAACAATTGGATCGGCTCATGGACGGTATTTTATTGGGCATGGTGGACAACATGGGCACCGTTTGTTGGTTCATTTATTGCTAGAATTTCTAAAGGGAGAACGATTAAAGAGTTCGTCATTGGTGTGTTAGTCGTTCCGTCTTTAATTTCTTTCGTCTGGTTCTCGATACTCGGTGGAAGTGCCATCCACTTCATTCATGAGTTTCAAAATACTGGCTTAGCAGATAGTATTAATGCTGATGTAAATGCGGCTCTGTTTGCTTTTTTTAACGAAATACCTTTAGGACCTATTTTAAGCGTATTAGCAATTATACTTATCTTTTCATTTTTTATTACTTCTGCTGACTCTGCAACTTTTGTACTTGGCATGCTAAGTGATAAAGGAAATTTAAATCCATCTAATCGAATTAAAATGACATGGGGAATTATTTCTTCTGGATCTGCTATTGTATTTTTATTAGCTGGTGGATTAGATGCCGTAAAAACGATCTCCATTGTAGTAGCTTCACCTTTTACCATTATGATGTTGTTTATTTGTTACAGCATTATAAAATCATTAAAACGTGAATTTAAATAATATAGCTAATTAGAAAAACTTGGCTTGTCGTCACGTCTTTATGACGATAGACATCGTTTTTATTATACTATAAACCTTAAATTTTATGCTTTCCTATAGTGGAACAAATATACAGGTTGTTACCTCCCGCTCAGAATCGCACTTTATATTTTATCAACTTATGAAGCGGGAGTTGGCACAACCTTATATGCAGCATTGCATTTAAACCCATTCCTCTACTTTCATCTGCTCTGTGCACCAAGCAACTTTCGTTATATCAACATATCCTGTCTGCTCTTCCATTGCGTTTAATACACCCATAGCTAAACCGAATCTGATCAGTTTTTCACCTGAAAGTTGTCTAGCTAATCCGGTGGCAAAGCCGGCAATGACAGAATCACCGGAACCAACTGGATTAGCAGCATTAATTTTCGGAGAATGTACGCGATATACCTTATCTTTATGTTTTACAACCGCTCCTTGTTCTCCCATCGTAATAACAACCCAGTCAACTCCATCAAATAATGCTGACTGAACAGCTACTTTCACATCTTCTATATCTAGCTTTCCTTCTCCAAGCAGGTCAGCTAGCTCATCTTGGTTTGGCTTAATCAAATAAGGGACTGTATCCCCTTGCAACGAACGTGCTAATAAATCACCTTTGGTATCTAATAACACCGGAATGCCAACTTCATTTGCGATAGCCAACATTTGCTCATAGTAATTTTCCTGTAACCCTTTTGGTAGACTACCAGAAATGGTTATCCAATTTGCTTGTTTCGCTTGCTCACGAAATTGACGTAAAAATTGACTAGCTTCTTCTTGCTGAATAACTGGGCCATCCTCTAATATTTCCGTTTGTTTTCCATTATGAATCATTGCAATACAGTTTCTCGTATCTCCAACAACTGGCATAAAGCCATTTTCAATATTTAATCGTTTTAATTCGCTGTTAATAAAATCTCCTAAACTACCACCAAGAAAACCTGTAGCACTAACCTTCTCATCAAACTGACGAATAACCCTTGCTACATTGAGTCCTTTTCCACCAGCTGTTTTTCTAACATCCGTAACGCGATTTACTGTATCTATGTTAAATTCTGATAAGCGATATTGAATATCTACGGACGGATTTAAGGTAATCGTCAAAATCAAATTTATTCCTCCTCATTGGGATCTTTTCCAATGCATATCTTTAAAACTTAGCCTAACTCTATTCAGTATGGCAAAATCTTTGTTTTTTTATAGAGAAACGACCTGATCCCTTATAGCGAAATACGCCATCGTTTTTCTTATACAATAAGCCAAAATATTATACTTTTATACCGTATGAAAAAATGCTGCAAAATCTGTCCTTCGTTTAAGATTTATTTTTACGATCATCGTTTCCATAGTAGACCCAGCCAGTCCATCTACAGAAATTAGAGGCAAGAGCATAGGTCCTCTTACCTCTATTGCTTCCTTTTATGCTTTGCCTGCACTCATACAAATTTCTATTTTATCTTTTACTGCTGCCTTCATTTTTTCTTTAGCTGGCGTCATATACTTCCTGGGATCTGTTTCATTTGAATGCTCGATTAAATGCTCACGAAGTCCTTCTGAAAACGGAATCTTAAGTTCTGTAGAAATATTGACCTTCGCACATCCTAAAGCAATACACTTCTGTACATCTGCTTTTGATATTCCAGAGGCCCCGTGGAGAACAATTGGTACTGTCGCTACATTGTTAATTTTTTCAAGCCGTTCAAAATCAAGTTGCGGTTCGGTTTCATACAAGCCATGCCCTGTACCAATTGCTACTGCTAAAGAATCGACACCGGTTCTTTCGATAAATTCCACTACGGTATCTGGGTCCGTATACGCCGCATCTTTCGCTTCAACTACTAGATCATCTTCCTGCCCTACTAATTTACCTAATTCTCCTTCTACTGTTGCTCCATAAGCATGTGCTTTTTCGACTACTTTTTTTGTAATAGCAATATTTTCTTCAAATGTATGATGCGAACCATCAATCATCACCGATTTGGTTCCTAATTCAAGAGATTCAACAATAGATTCATATGTTTCATGATGATCAAGGTGTAAGGCAATTGGAATATCATGGAGCTTGGCTGCTACTTCTGCGATAGCTTGTACATATGCTCTACCAGCGTACTTCATCGTTCCAGGTGTCGCTGCCAAAATGACAGGGGACTTCATTTCTGCTGCTGTTTCTACAACTGTTTGGATCGTTTCTAAATTATGAATATTAAAGGCTGGTACGGCATACCCTTCATTTCTCGCTTTGATAAGCATTTCTTTTGTGTTTTGGACATATCCCATCGTAAAACTCCTCACTTCTCGTTGTTTTTTTGATATTTAATTTCGCCACTAATGACAGTAGCTTGAATTTGGCACTGCTCATCTATGACGACAAAATCGGCATATTTTCCTGGACGTATGCTTCCTAGTTCCTGTTCACGACCTAAGCTATGAGCGGGACTTAGACTAGCTAAATGCCAAGCTTCATCCCATGTGCGATCAGACCATTGACTCAAGTTTTTAATCGCATCCTTTAAAATTAACGTACTTCCAGCTAAAGAACCGGTTTCTGTCCGTGCAACCCCATTTCGCATTACAACAGGGAATTCGCCTAACTGATAACTTCCATCTGGCATAAGCCCTGCACGCATGCAGTCCGTAATTAGAACAGTACGATCGCCTTTCACTCGCCACGTAAAAGCTGCGACATCAGGATGTACATGATGCCCATCACAAATTAATTCAACAAAAGCTTGTTTAGCCATTAAGGCTGATCCAGCTACTCCCGGATTCCGGTGATGAAATCCAGCCATCCCGTTAAATAAATGAACAAATGTATTTGCCCCTGCTTCAATAGCAGTTTTACAGCAGTCATAATCTGCATTGCTGTGGCCAAGGCTTACTTTTACATTTGCTTCCGTTAATGCAGTAATAAATTCTTTAGATCCTTTCCGTTCTGGTGCTAGCGCAATTTTCACGATAGAACCACCCGCAAGCTGTTGCCATTTTGTAAACAGTTCTAAGTCAGGATCACGAAAATAGATAGGATTTTGTGCCCCTTTATGCTTTTCTGTAAAAAAAGGGCCTTCTAAATAAATCCCCTCT
Source organism: Virgibacillus sp. (assembly GCF_013393565.1). Lineage (NCBI taxonomy): Bacteria > Bacillati > Bacillota > Bacilli > Caryophanales > Bacillaceae > Virgibacillus > Virgibacillus sp. The sequence continues at coordinate 1,490 of NZ_JABXHF010000103.1, read as the reverse complement.
GACTGCGCTCCAGACAGCCCTTCCTCCGTCGCCTCCACAATCGCTGCTATAGATTGTTCCAAGTTTTCGGAAGAGGACGTTAATGTCGTTGGTAGAAACCGCGTTACCCCAAGCGGCAACAAAGCTTCTGAAATTTGCTGCACAGCTTCTTTGGTCCCATCCATAATGTCATAGCCATTGACACCATGAATATGTGTATCAAATAACCCAGGGGCGATGGTATAACCGCTCCAATCCACGATATTAGCTTGTGTAGTAAGGCTTTTCTTCCATTCGCCAAAACGTCCATGATCAATGGCAAGATAACCTGGACCTTCCAACCTATCTTCTAATAAAAATTGATCTGCCTTTATATAATATTGCATTCCTTACACTTCCTTTAAATTGGGTACGAATGAATAGGTTATTTCAGAAAAATTTGGCTTATTGATATAGCTTTGTGCGAAAAACGTTGTTGTTTTACTTATGCAATAAACCGTATCGTGTAAAAGCTTTATATGCCGTCCAAATCCTCTTCTTTTTTCTTTTTCGCGATTTCAAACGATTTAATGTTTGTTTGTCCTTCATATAAAGCATGTTGTACAAAATCATCTAGGTTTTGTTCCCTTTGGAATAAACTGCTTAATAGCATTGGTGAATTGGTTCCGCCAATTACCCTTACATTACCTTTTGATGCAGCAATTTTAGAACTTACGTTAAAAGGTGTGCCTCCCGCTAAATCCGCAAAACAAACAACACCACTTCCATATTCAACCTCAGCCATTGCTGCTATTAAATCATGCTCCAATTGTTCTTGATTTTCATGAAAAGGGACTGTTTTTAACCCTTCTACATCTCCTGCAATCAAACGAATAGATTCATACATCCCCTCAGGATACGAACCATGTCCAGTTATTATAATCCCAATCATTGTATGCACCCTTCCCGACTTCCATTTTCATTTATTTCCTTACCTACATAACTCCAAAATAAGATCCTATAAGCCCTACAACGACGGTTAATCCAATTAAAGTAAGCGGTGAACGACCTTTTTTAAGCAGCCAATAAACGAGTAGTGTATAGGCTAAAGGTAAAAGAGCAGGCATGATTTGATCTAATATATCTGTTTGAACATTTAATTCAGATTCACCTTGTGTCCACGTATAGTCAATTTTAAATGAAACGTACGTAGCTATTAATCCTCCAACAACGGTTAATCCGACAATAGAGGCCGCACGTGAAACATGCTGTGTTCCTTCTTTCAATTTTGCAATTGCTTTTACTCCTGTTTTGTAGCCATAGTTCATTAAACCGAATCTAACTCCAAAATGGATGATATTGAACATGATTAGAAACACAAATGGGCCAAAAATATTACCATTTACCGCCAGAGAAGCACCGATACTCGCTGTAATAGGTAATAATGTAAGATAGAATAACGCATCCCCTATACCACCTAAAGGTCCCATCGTTGCCACTTTAATTCCACGAATAGCTTCTCTATCTTCCTT
>NZ_JABXHF010000102.1:0-10602 GCF_013393565.1 Virgibacillus sp. | reverse complement strand
ATCAATCCCCATGCCAGTTTGAATAAATAGAATTTGATTCATGATAAAACTCCTTTTTGATTAAATTATTTCCGCATCATGTAGAATTCTTTTATTCAACCGTTCCCAGTGAAAATGCCTCTTAAACGACCACCTGCTAAAAATTGGGGTGCAGTTCACTTTAGCAGGTGGTCGTTTAAGAAAAAAGACATTTTTGGCCATAAGATAAGTCAAGTTTTTCTAACAAGCACGCTTGTTATGTTCATTCTTGAAAAGCTGGCACCGTTTTTATCTAAAATAAGTGTTTATTTTATCAATCAAACATGCAGCTTTTCTCCAAACCCCTTGTTGTAAATGAAGCGTGTAGTATCATCATTCCACCCTATATTTAGTAAAATACCCTTCTCCATAAGAAACGAATATGGCTTATATGAAGTTCTACCTCCTATTATGAATTGCTTATAGCATGTTTTTATACAAAATTCTAATGAGATACATTCAATATTAAAAAAAAGAGAATTGTTTATATGTTCTATTTTAAAAACGAAGCTGATTTCATTCTATATTTCAAGTGTATTTAAACGAAAGCGCTATAATTTTTTATATTACTTTCACTTGTTGTTAACGGCTTATTTTGTATAGTTTTTGTATAGTTGGATTTAGTATAATTTAGCCGAAAAGTTATAGATATAGTGGAAATGACTTGTGTTACACCAACTATATGTGTGACATGTAAAAGGCATAAATCGTTTGGGGGGGGGTACGAGTGAAATGAAGATTTGTGTCTAATTTGGTAATACGGAAGTAAATCAAAAGATACAAAACCTCATGAACTAGTATTACTTCATTAAATGCAGAGAACTAGAGATAAATAAGGAGGGAGTGAGAACGAAAAACAGATCTCGTGTTCCATATTTGTGTATCAGTATATTACAAAGGTTATTTCAACAAACAAGAAAGCAATCATTGATGAAATATAGACGCCGTAAAAAACCTATTTAATGTAAAGAGTAGGTTCTATTTAAGTATGACAAGGATTTTTATACCTATATGGTTATATAGGTGTGGAAGTGAGTTTAGCGAAAGTACGATGTTAAAGGAATGGTCGCTCGTTTTAACACTTGTGGAAAACGACGAACGAAGATATGGAAAGGGGTAGTATTTTGAAGAAACAGTTAAGTGTGCTTTTTATTACATTGGATCTACTATAAGACAACATTTGATTATGACCAACTTGCAAATAAGAGTGAGGACTTTACAAGGCAATCAGCAGCTATTGCAAGACTCCATAATTGTACATTTAATGGAGCTTACTGGTGGGAAAAATGGAACAAAGAAAAAAGAAGCTGTACTGGGTGAGATTACTCTATAGAATTTATGGAAAATGAACAAGGTGAGCCGGGATTTCAGATTAATTTTGTAAAAGAGATCAACCAACCATATTTGATAGAGTACAAAACAAGTCTAAAAGATTTAGATTTAGTTGCAAAAAACTACCATAATACAGCGAACCTTTACAATGGAAATCAACAAGAAACGGAACTAGATGCTTCTGTATCCATTCCGTATGGCGGAAAGTATACGGAAAAATCAGGAAATCAGAACGGAAAAATGATCGATTGGAAGGTTAATATAAACTTTGGCCAGTCTCAAGTAAGCAATGCTACCATTGATGACAAACCAAGTAATAATCAAGCAATTTAGATAAGAAGGGGTGATAAACAGTGAGGCAAACACGAACAACAACTAAAATGAGAACAATGCGCAAGATGAGAAAAACACGTAAATGGTTCTCAGTCATCTTAATTTTCATGCTTTTAACTCCTACTTTTGCACCATACATCATTAATGGTCAAGATGTTTCTAAGGAAGTTTCGCCGAATCTTCATATACAGGTTAAAGAAGGTGCAACAAAAGAAAAAGCAGTTGCGACAATAACATCCGATCAACCTGTTTTGAATGATATAAAGATAAAACTTCCTAATAATGCTACTTTTAATGAAAAAGAAACCAAACAGTTAAATGATGAAAAAACGCAAACAGCAGATGTGACATATGACAAACAGAAGTGCGTCGTTCATTTTACATGGGGAAAAAACGTAACCAACCAAGAGATTTCCATTGTACTCAACAACTTACAAGCAGAGAATTCATTGCAGGCAATGGGCGTAGTTAATGGTGACATTGTGGCAGAAGTGACTGAAACGTTTACAGTAAAACCCCCAGTTGATGAGGGTGAAAAGGTGTCTTCTGTAGAAAAAGAAAACGACAACCAACAAGCTGTTGAAGAAGAAAAGAAAACGGAAGAAACCCCGCAGCCAGAATCAAAAAAGGAGACAGACTCCGTTCAAAATAAGCAAGTAACAGAAGACGAAGAAGCTGTTGAAAAAGAAGCAGAAAAAAAGGAGTCTACTACTGATAAGAAAATTACGGATGATTCGAAGGCGACAAGCGAAGCACGTAATAAGATATCTTCAATAGGAGGGGATCTAAATACAGATATCGACATTTCTCCGTATCACGCAAATGTCGAAGCTGGAAACGCAGCGATGTATAAACTTGTTTTAAAAACTACAGGATCGCAAAAACTGTATGATAACTCAAGAATCATTGTAAACTTACCTGTTTCGAATTATACGGAATTCACCCAAGATGTAAGTGAATTAAAAATAGCTGGTGTTCAACCTGTATATAATGATACAAATCATACATTGGTGTATAATTTTGGTGATAAATTAAGAGCTGGTGAAACGTACGAAAAAATAGTCAAAGTAAACACAAAAAATGGAATAGCACCTCATGATGCGGAGTTAACCGCTACAGCAACATTAGAGACAGATGAAGAAACGTTTTCAGACAGTACAAAAGTTAATATTATCGCTTCGAATGCGATAAGTGTCTCTAAAAAATTTAAAGAAGCGCGATATAATGGTTCAGTCCATAAAGCGCCATTTCCTGGAAGCTTTACAGTTTGGGATATTAAAGTCAGCATTCCTAAAAAGGACGTCGGGCAAATGTTCATAAAGCCAGGTTCTACCATCATAATTCAAGATACGTTTGATGCTGGTCTCAGCTATTATGATGTGATGAATAATACACCACAACCTTCCGTGTCAGGACGTACGTTAACTTGGAAATTGGATGCACCAACGCTCCAAGAACAAATGCAAGCAGAAGGCGATCTATTTACCATGGAATTGCGTGTGCGCTTGCAAGTGAAAAATGACGGCAATCTTATTGGAACAACACAAGATAATGTAGCTTTTGTAGACGCAACATTTATGGACAATAAAGGATTGCAGCCGAAGCCGAGAGCGAGTGCATCGATACCAGTTATTTCACGAGAGCAAGCGACAGGTGATGTTGAAGGTAGAATCATGTATCCAATTCATTTAAGCCCTGCAGATGGAAAAGGAGAAAAGGTAGCCAGCAATAGTCAAAAAGATGAAAATCCTTTGGTGTATGATGATGCATATCTACGTTTTCAACATGGTTTAACAGCCATGGATCCAGGACGGAAATATGACATGAAGGAATATGATAGCTTATATAACATTGATGATAATTTAATTTTAGATAAAGTAGTGACACCTGGAAATTGGCTCTTTGCTAGAACCAATCCTGAAGCAGACTTAAAGATCCCTTTAAATAGGGAACCGATATTCGATATTGTGGGTATCGTTAACGACGAGGAGAGAACGCTTGTTTCGAATGCGAAGGGAGCACACACTTATACAAGAAGTGATTTGAATTTATCTGAAACAGATTATATTTCTAGAATTATATATCGCTTTACAGATGCTCCTGCAGGTATGTTTCCTCTGCAACGCCCAAATTATTACTTTTATGTGAAGCCCGGTTATACAGGAACAGTGGAAAATAAATTTGACGTACGCATAAAACCGGGTCAAGAAGCAATAAATGATGGTATTCGAGTTGATAGGTATGGTAATTGGTGGTATAGCTTGCATAAGCGATATACATGGGATAGTGTAGCATCCGAGAGGCATGCTACAGTTGTATCAAAACCTACCAATCAACCGCCGATTGCGCAGGTTGGGATAGAGTTATTAGATCATGACCGTGGAGAGGTTGTAACTGGGAAAAATAGAATGAAAGTAACTTTAAGTAATAATAGCAGTTCAACATTGACAATGAGTGAGCCGCTGAAATCAACCGTTCTACTTCCCGCAGGGGTAACCTTAAATGCAAATCCTAACCCACATTATACGGATAATAACAATCAAGCTTCTCAAGGACAATATGAAGTCTTAAATGATGATTATAATGGTAGTGGGCGTCAACTAATAAAAATCAGTTGGAATGAAGATCGAATTCGTATTGGAAGTGACGTAACAGCTGAGTTAGACGTTACCATTTCTGATGGTGCTCCAACTACTTTGAATTTCGGTGTGTATGGATTTTCAGGTGATCCCCAATTACGTGTTCCAGCAAGTAGTGAGAATTCCATTACGGACACCATCTTGCAAACAGATACCGATGATTTAAATGGAGATGGTGTAACGGATGAGCCGCGACTAAAGTCAGGAAATATTTACACGCTTCGTGGCGCGTATGATTTAGAAACCAAGAAGTTTGTTAAAGGCGAGTTGGATACAGACTGGGGTATACTTGGGCAAACAACGCCAGGTGGAGATATTGCTTATCGATTAAACCTAACGAATACAATCGGGAAAGATATTTCTGCGATGACATTGATCGATGTGCTCCCATCCGTTGGCGACTTAGGGATTACAGATAATGTGACAAGAGGGAGCAAATTTACGCCAATTATGACAGGTCCTATTACGTTACCAGCAGCATGGAAAGGAAAAGTAGATGTTTTTTACAGTACATCTAAGAATCCGAAACGGGATGACTTAACACGAAATACCGAATACCCGGAAACAACGACACCATTATCCAACCCTGCAGGTGCGGAGGATCCCAACTGGATGACGGAAGGAGAAGTAGGGGATTGGAAAAACATTCACTCCTTTAAAATCGAGCTCCTAGATGGAGAGACTTGGATTCAAGATGTCGACATAGATTTGACATTCAACATGCAAGCACCAGAAGCGGATGATGTGGAAAGATCCTTACTTGATAAAGATGTAGATCCGAAAGAACGTGCGGCATGGAATTCCTTTGCCGTCGCAACGGATCATGGACAACCAGTTGAACCAGAACGAGTCGGTGTGTATATGAACTATGAAATCGAAGAACCAACAGTAGAAAAAACAGTCAATGAACAAAAAGATCCGTATGAACTACTTAACCGAGATGTAGTATTTACCTGGGAAGTGGCTTATGCTTTTGGAAATTACACCGGCGATTGGGAGACGGTTACTTTATCAGATGATATTAACGATGTATTAGAAATCGGCGACGTAAAAGTCATCGATCAAAATGGTAGTGATGTTACTGCAAGTGGGGAAGTAACGATTGAAAATAACGTAGTGACGTTTGATATAAACAAGAAAGACGGAAGCTTTTCTTACTTGAAAAATCAAACATATACATTGCTTATCGAGTCTAAAATTAAGGATAGCGTCAAAGAAGAAGAATTACTGCCTTACATTAAAGGTGGCGGAATTCCCAACCAAGCAGAATTGGTGATTAATGATGATCCAATGCCATCTAATGAAGTAAAAGTAAAGCCGCCGGACCCGAAAGGATCCTTAGAAGTAACCAAGGTAGATAAAGAATTGGATGCTGAAGGAAACAAAGTTGTTTTGGCAGGAGCCGAATTTAAACTTCGAGATGAAAACGGAGAAGTTGTAGCGACAAAAACGACAGATGAGAATGGTAAATTGACTTTTGACCAAGTTCTATTAGGAAACTATCAATTAGTAGAAACAAAGGCACCAGAAGGGTATCGTCTATTGAAAAAACCGCTCGATGTAGCGATTACTCTAGATCATCTAGAAGTGCAACTAGAAGTAGAAAATTCGAAGTCTGGATGGGAATTACCAGACACAGGTGGAATTGGAACGATGGTTTTCTATGGGGCGGGGGCTATCTTAATGATCACTGCACTATCTATACTCTTACGCAAGAAAAAGACAAAGACTGATCCGACGAAAGAAGGGTAAAGAATGACGTGTTTACCTTTTAAAACGGGATTGGTGGAGCCTACTAGATAGAAGTATTTGCCTTTATTACACCCTATGTCAAGACCAATAACGGATAGGAGAAGAAAAAATATGCAATTAGCGAAGAAAAGAATACTAAACATCGTTTTAATAGTCACACTATTATTATCTGTATTTCTTCCACAAGCAGCACTTGCTTATACAGTAAAAGGCGATGAGAGCAACCCAACATTAACGATTTATAAATATGAACGTGAGCCTGGTGCTACACCAGAAGCTGGAGAAGGAACAGGTGGAGAGCAAACGCCACCAGCGGATGCAACACCACTATCTGATGTGGAGTATACAATCACACAGACACATGCTTATGACCCATCAACAAATAAATGGACAGAAGTAACAGATGGAGAAGGTTTTGTGGAAACAACAGATGCCAATGGCCAAGTTGTAATTACTAAAGCAGATGGATTGGAATTAGGTCGTTATGAAGTAAAAGAAACAAACGGTCCAGACCATGTTATTTTAAATCCGGGCACATTTACCGTAGACATCCCAATGACTAACAAAGCAGGGGATGAATTAAACTATGATGTCAAGATTTATCCAAAGAACGAAACCATTCGTTCTAACGTAGAACTTGTGAAAAAAGATGCAGAAGGTAATGTATTGCCAGGTGCAGGATTCACACTATATAACGCAGATGGAACAGAGACAACGGATAAAGATGGTAATGCAATTGGCGAACTTATGACAGATGAAAGTGGAGTTATTGGCATAGGTAATTTAGCGCAAGGGAGATATTACTTCCAAGAAACGACGGCTCCAGAAGGTTATGCAATAAATAACACAAAACTTTACTTTGATGTAAAGAAAGATGATACAGGTCAAAATATTGTTGTGGAATGGAAACCTGAAGAAGGCATTGTCGATGAAAATGGCCATGTAAGGAACTATGAGAAGCCTGAAATTGAAAAGGATGTCGAAGGCGTAGATGCGTTTGAAGTGGATCGTGATCAAGAATTTAAATATAATTTGACGATTGCTACACCAAAAGATGTAGATAAGTATAAATCTTTAGGTGTAACCGATACCTTAGATGATCGCTTAACATTTATTACAGATGGCAGCATCGCTGATGGATGGAGTGTTACAGGAACAGACAAGTCCAATATTAATTTTAATCAAGAAGGACAGAAGCTAACATGGTCTGTAGCAGATTTAAGTCAGTTAACGCCAGGACAAGAGATTAAAATAACATTCACTGCGAAAATTAAGCCAGAAGCAGAATTACTACCAGAGGAAAATGGTATTCCGAACGAAGCCGAACTAAACTTTGATAACGATAAAGGAGGATTTAATGATCCAGAAGACCCTCCAACCACACCACCAGTAAAAGTAGATCCAAAAGAAGGTGGACTGAAAGTGCTAAAAGTGGATAAGAGAGACAATGCGGTAAAACTTCCAAATGCAGAGTTTAAGTTAACAACGGATAAAGATGGTAAAAAAGTAGTAGATACTACTAATGCAGGAGACGTTGTTACCGTAAATGGCGATTCGTTTAATGGTTTATTAGAAAACTTAAAGACAGATGAAAATGGAGAAATCTCCATTGAAGGATTAACACCAGGAACGTACTATTTACATGAAACAAAAGCACCAACTTATACAGATGATGAAGGTAATGAAAAACCATACCGTTTGTTATCTATCCCTGTTGAAGCTACGGTTACCAATGATGTTATCTCAGACAACAATCAAGTAATGGTGGAGAACTCGAAATCAGGCTGGAACTTACCATCTACGGGTGGAATTGGAACAATCATCTTTACACTTGTAGGTTTAACATTGATTGGAATAGCACTAGCGCTTTACTTCCGTCGCAAGAAACAAGAAGCGACTGCATAAATAGCTAGATAAAAAATGAGGAGGGAGAATCATTCTCTCTCCTATTTTCTATTGACTTCTAAGAAGTGGTGGGACAAGCCATTCATAAAACAAAGGTTTGATTTATTAGCACCATCCGTAACCATAAAATTACGATAGGAAGGGAAAATGATGAAGCGAGCGATAATAATTATCATATTTTTGGCTGGATTAGGTGTCTTTTCCTATCCTATAATAAGTAATATCTTATCGACAACAGCGCACCAATCCGCTATAAAAGAATATGAACAAACTGTAGAAAAGATGGATAAGAAAGAAATTGAAGAAGAAAGAAAGCAGGCAACCGAGCATAATAAAAAGCTAGAGGGATCCGATGTGGATTTTGTTGATCCCTATTCAGAAGAAGGATCTGAAGGTAATAAAGTTGCTGGAAACAAAAGTTATTACGATGCATTAAATGTAGGAAAAACAATAGGCAGTATTGAAATACCGAAAATAGGTACCAACCTTCCAATCTATCACGGAACTGGGGAAGATGTTTTATCAAAAGGGGTCGGGCATATGGAAAATTCTTCCTTTCCTACAGGGGAGAAGGGAACCCACAGCGTACTAACTGCCCACCGAGGGCTTCCAAGTGCGAAATTATTTCGTAATTTAGATGAACTAAAAAAAGGGGATCAATTTTACGTTGATGTTTTAGATGAAAAATATGCCTATGAAGTGTACGATGTAGTAATCGTCCTGCCACACGAAACGCAATGGTTGCAAACAGAGGATGATGAAGAGTATATGACATTATTAACATGCGAACCTTATATGTTGAATACGCATCGGATGCTAGTGAAAGGAAAGCGCATACCTTATGATGAAGCAAAGGCGGAAGAGACAGAAGCAGTAACCGAACCGTTTAATTATTGGTATATTGCAGGTGGTGCAGGTCTATTAGTGATTTTTATTCTATTTTGGTGGTTAAAATGTCAGAAACGCAAAAACAAGCATAAGGTGGAAAGCTCATGAAGAGAAAAAAAGCAATCATCTTATTATTTGTAGCAGGCATTCTCATTCTTTTATATCCACATGTAGCCAAATTCGTTAATAGTTATTTACAAAAACAACAAGTCGATCAATTTCAAGCTGACATAGAAGAACGACCAAATGAAGAAATAAACAAGTTGATGAAAAAAGCTTCCGCTTGTAATAAAGAAATTTTTTATGATAGTTCTGGCTTTCGTGATCCATTTATGGATAATGAAGAAAGGCTAGCTGAATTCAAAAACTGTCTTGGAATTAACGAGGATGAAGTGTTCGCTGCCATTGAGATCCCTAAATTAGGAGAGATGATTCCTATCTTTTTAGGAGCTACGGAAGAAACGTTAGAAAGAGGAATTGGTCATATTGAAGGTTCTTCTTTGCCTGTTGGTGGTAAAAGCAACCACACCGTTTTAGCCGGGCACCGGGGTATGGGAACAAAAGCCATGTTTCGAAACGTGGATGAATTAAACGATGGGGATGTCTTTTATATTCACACAATGAATGGTACATTAACTTATCGCGTGTATGGTCAACAAGTGGTGGCTCCTGATGCAACGAAGCCACTGGAAATTCAAAAAAATCGCGATTTAGCAACCTTGTTTACATGTCATCCATATCCAACCGACCGAGAAAGACTGTTGATACAGGCGGAGAGAGTGGAAGACGAGGAAAAAGAGAAAGAAGAATAAAAATATAATTTAAGAAATCACCATGACTTGCCAATGGCGCAGTCCACCATCTATTATGAAAAAATTTCTTCATACAACAGTATAAAATTTTTAGGGATAGTATAAGAAAAAAACTGTTATCATCTAAAGACTTTGGTGCCAGATATTTTTAAAGAAATTCAGTTATATAAATTAGCCTTTACTGACTACTTTTTTATGTATTATGTAGTTTTTTTATAAAAATCAATAAAATGCTTTCCTCTTTTCTACGCAAAACTACACCAGTATATCTAGTATATATTACTTAGAAGCGTTTTTCTTGTAGCTATCCTTTTGAAAACATTAATACAATATAAAGAAAAGCATTGTTCAGATGACACAATCTTTAGTTACAAGGGTAGCCCTTATGGTAATGCTTGTATAGAGTCGTTTCACGCCATATTAAAGAAAGAAGAAGTAAATATGTACAATACTTGGACTTCAAATTAGCAAAAAGAGCGTTATTCCAATATATCGAAGGCTGGTATAACCGCAAGAATTCACGGTAGTATCGGTTATAAAACACCACAAGCAATGGAAGAGTTCTCCACTTAGGTTGCATGATTTCATAAATTATTCACTGCACGGTTTTACAAGGAGATGCGGGCATGATAGCCTTTTTGGCAAGCCAACAACGAATTTCAATAAGCTGGATTCTTGGCTTAGAAATTGTGCCCACAGAGGCTCTTTCTCAAACCTAAATAGTTTTAAATAAATATAATTCGACGCACTGGGACTAAGACTTAACTATTTTGTGTCCAAAATATGGACGTAGATCCCATAAGGAACGACAGCTTTTACTTTTTCTGTATCAAGCAAGTTACGATCTAATGGAACAGCTAATCTTACATTTACTTTCATATTTTCAAGCTTTTGTTCAGGAAGGCTGTGTTCAATGCCAGGCA